>NZ_JAUCGU010000026.1:0-54100 GCF_059916625.1 Chromobacterium sp. CCUG 76385 | reverse complement strand
CAGCAGATACAACCTGTGCATTGTTTGCAGGAAGCGGTGGGGAGAGGCTACCAACTTACAATTGGGACATAGCCTTTAATTTCGATAGGAAGAGGAGGTTTTGATGGATGCAAAAATAGAAAGAATCATCCAGTGGCTTTGTGATCTTATGGCTGAAAAGGGGTATTCTCAGTCAGTCAGGGAGTCAGATAAAGTTATTTGCCATAGAGATTATGGGGAAACTTTCACAATTCGGATATCCCAATCCACTGCATTGTCTGAGCCTAATGTGTTCGCGAAACTAGATTTGGAGAAAACCCATCATCCTTACAAGCCCGGAGAATCATTTCCTACATTAACCGTACTTATTGCTGAGAATGGCGAAGCGTATTACTTCGTTGGGGGCCAGCGTTACGGCCTCGAGCCCATGAATTTTAGTATCGTGATGAAGTTATAAGCGCTTGTATATGAAAGCTATGATTCTTGCCGCCGGCCGCGGCGAACGGATGCGGCCCTTGACCGACCATACGCCCAAGCCGCTGCTGATGGCCGGCGGCAAGCCGCTGATCCAGTGGCATATCGAACGGCTGGCCCGCGCCGGCGTGAGCGAGCTGGTGATCAATCATGCCTGGCTGGGCGCGCAGATAGAAGAAGCGCTCGGCGATGGCTCGCGCTTCGGCGTGTCGATCGCGTATTCGCCGGAAGGCCAGGCGCTGGAGACCGCCGGCGGCATCGCCACCGCCTTGCCCTTGCTGGGCGATAAGCCTTTCCTGGTGCTGAATGGCGATGTGTTGTGCGACTTCCCGCTCGCGCAACTGCTGGCGACCGCCGCCAGCCTGGATGGCGAATCCGCGCTAGCGCATTTGGTATTGACGCCGAAGGCCGGCTACCAGACCGGACGCGACTTGACCTTGCGCAGCGACGGCCGCGTCGCGGCCTGCGGGGACGGCGACACACCGTATACCTTCTGCGGCCTGGCCGCCTACCATCCGGCTTTCTTCCGAGAAGTTCAGCCTGGCGTGGCCAGCCCCTTGCTGCCGTGGCTGCTGGCGGCGATGGAACAGGGCAAAGTCCGCGGCCAAGTGCAGACCGGACTGTGGCTGGACGTCGGCACACCGGAACGGCTGGCCGAGGCTGACCGCATCGCCGCCGGCTGGACGGCATGAGCCGGCGCATTCTCGGCATCGATCCCGGCAGCCGCATCTGCGGCTTCGGCGTGATAGAGGTGGTCGGCAATCAGCGCCATTACGTCGCCTCCGGCGCCATCCGCACCCCGCAAGGCGCCAGCCTGGCCGAGCGGGTCAAAGTGATCGTCGATGGCATCCATCAGGTGATCGCCACTTACCAGCCGACCGAGGCGGCGCTGGAGCAGGTGTTCGTCAACGTCAACCCGGCCGCTACGCTGATGCTGGGCCAGGCGCGCGGCGCCTGCATGACGGCGCTGGTGTTGAAAGACTTGCCGGTGGCGGAATATACGGCGCTGCAGGTCAAGCAGTCCGTCGTCGGCCAGGGCAAGGCGCCGAAGGAGCAGGTGCAGTACATGGTGGTGCGCATGTTGAACCTGTCCGGCACGCCGCAGGCCGACGCCGCCGATGCGCTGGCGGTGGCGCTGACCCACGCCAATCATAGCGGCGGCGCCATCGGCCAACTGGCGCGGCGCGGCCTCAAAGTGCGCGGCGGCCGGCTGGTGTAGGGCGGAAGCCCGGCCGTGGCCGGGCGTTCCGCCGCAGCGCGCCGGCCAAAGACCCTCTCCCGCGTGTAAGAGCGGTCTGGGAGAGGTCGCCGCAGCCGGCGCGCGCGGACGAGCTTGGTGATTCAAGTCGCTCAGCACAGCAGCGATTCCGCAGCCCATGCGCATGGACGAGCTTGGCGGATCGCCCCTTTGGGGCATCCGCCCTACGTTTGAATCACAACGAACTCATAAGAAAGAATCATTATGATCGGACGCCTTAGCGGCAAATTGATAGAGAAACTGCCGCCGCAGGTGGTGGTGGATGTGGGCGGCGTTGGCTATGAAGTCGACGTGCCGATGACCACGTTTTACCAGCTGCCGGCCCTGGGCCAGCCCTGCACCTTGTTCACCCATCTGGTGGTGCGCGAGGATGCCCACTTGCTGTTCGGCTTCGCCAGCAAGGAAGAGCGGCAGACTTTCCGCCAGCTGATCAAGGTGAGCGGCATCGGCGCCAAGATCGCGCTGGCCATCCTGTCCGGCATGACTGCCGACGAGCTGGCCATCGCGGTGGCCAGCGAAGACATCAAGCGTTTGTCGTCGGTGCCCGGCATCGGCAAGAAAACGGCCGAGCGTCTGGTGCTGGAGCTGCGCGGTAAGCTGGCCACCGGCGGCAACCTGACGGTGCCGGGCGGCCTTCCGTTTGCCGCCACGCCGGACGAGAAAAGCGACATTGTCAACGCGCTGCTGGCTTTGGGCTACAACGACAAGGAGGCATCGGCCGCGACCAAGAGCCTGCCCGCCGACGTCACTGTCAGCGAAGGCGTGCGGCTGGCGCTGAAGAATTTGATGAAGGGTTGAGGCGGACGAATCAAACAAGGGCGGCTCAGGCCGCCCTTTTTGTTGCCGTCGTTTAGGCCGGCAGCGCCAGTACAGGCCGGCCGGCGTGCGCCAACTGCGGCCCCAGCAGCTCCAGCAGCGCGTTCAGTTTTTCCTCCAGCGCTTCTCGCGTTGAATCCACCAGCACCTGCGTGTGCCGCTCGATCTCCAGATTGAGCCGGTCTCCCGGCTTTTTCTGGCCCAGCGTGGTGGCGCGGCGGGTTTCCGGAATCAGCCATACCTCGAACCAGCCCTCGAGCTTGTCGATGGCGGCGATGGTCAGGCTGACGCCGTCCAGCGCCGCGTAGCCTTTGGCGAACAGGTAGCGCAAGGCGCCCGCCGGCACCGTCAGCCGCAAACACAGATTATCGCCGAGGCGGCGCGTCTGCTCGACCTTGGCCTGGTAATCGACATGGCCGGACAGCGCGTGGCCGCCGTTTTCCGCGCCATCGGCCAGCGCCCGCTCGACGTTGACCGCGTCGCCCACCCGGCAATTGGCCAGCGTGCTGGTGATCAGCGTCGGCAGGATCAGGTCGAACTCGGCGTTGTCTTGGCGCGGCGGCGCGGCCACGGTGAGGCAGGCGCCATTGACGGCCACGCTGGCGCCCTGGCGCAGCCCCTGGCAGAAGCCAGGCGCGAAGGCCAGCGTGAGCCGCCGGCTGCCGTCGCCGTCCTGGATGGCGATGACGCGGGCGATGCTTTGGGTGATGCCGCTGAACATGGTCCGTCCCTTCATGCCTGATTGCGTTGCAGCCATTCGGCCAGCTCGGCGACGGACAGCTGCGGCAGATCGTGGCGCGCGGCGTAATCCTGCACTTGCTGGCCGCGCATCATCGTGCCGTCCGGGTTCATCAGCTCGCACAGCACGCCGGCCGGGCTGAAGCCGGCCAGCCGCGCCAGCTCCACCGAGGCCTCGGTATGGCCGCGCCGCTCGCGCACGCCGCCGGCGCGGGCGACGATGGGATAGACGTGGCCGGGCCGCACCAGGTCGCCGGGCTTGGCGTCCGGGGCGATGGCGGCGCGTATGGTGGTGACGCGGTCGGCGGCGGAGACGCCGGTGGTCACGCCCTCGGCCGCCTCGATGGCGACGGTGAAGTTGGTGCCGTAGCGGCTGCCGTTCTGCGCCGCCATCGGCGGCAGCTGCAGGCGCTCGGCATGTTCCGGGGTGAGGCACAGGCAGACGATGCCGCTGCAGTCGCGGATCAGCCTGGCCATTTCCGGCACGGTGAGGGCATCGGCGGCCAGGATCAAATCGGCCTCGTTCTCGCGGTCGGCGTCGTCGGCGACGATGACCGGCAGGCCTAGCCGCAGGGCGGACAGCGCGGCTTGGACGCGCAGGGACAGGATATCGGTGTTGGCGTTCATGGAAACGGTCCTCAAATAATGGATTGAGAAACACGTCCCGTGGGCGTGAAGCGGATAGCGCATGGCTATCCGGCGCGATAAACGCGCGGATACGACACAGTTTTCCAGCCGCAGGCGCGGACGGATGACTGGCGTCGTCTTCTTTCATCCGGACTATAACCGTCGGCTCTGGCGTTTCACCAGATCTGCTGACCCTTCGCCGTGCGGCGAAGGCGCTCGCGGGCTCGGCGCGTATCGCGCCATACCGCCGGTGGGGAATTTCACCCCGCCCCGAAGACGTTGGCCGCACAGTGCGGCCAGCGGCGAGTATAGCGCGGTGTTAGAATATCGGCAGCAAGAATCCGCCACCAAGAGTCCCCGATGATAGAAACTGACAAGCTGTTCGGCGCCGCGCCGGAGCGCCGCATCGTTACCCCGCAACGCGCTTCCGACCAGGAAGAGGCGCTGGAGCGCGCGCTGCGGCCCAAGCTCTTGGACGAGTACGTCGGCCAGAAAAAGGCGCGCGAGCAACTGGAAATCTTCATCGAGGCGGCGAAGAAGCGCGGCGAGGCGCTGGATCATGTGCTGCTGTTCGGCCCGCCGGGCCTGGGCAAGACCACGCTGGCCCACATCGTGGCGCGCGAGATGGGCGTCAACCTGCGCCAGACGTCCGGCCCGGTGCTGGAGCGCGCCGGCGATCTGGCGGCATTGCTGACTAACCTTGAGCCGCACGATGTCCTGTTCATCGACGAAATCCACCGTCTGTCGCCGGTCGTCGAGGAAATCCTCTACCCGGCGCTGGAGGATTACCAGATCGACATCATGATAGGCGAGGGGCCGGCGGCGCGGTCGGTGAAGCTGGACCTGCCGCCGTTCACGCTGGTGGGCGCCACCACCCGAGCCGGCATGCTGACCAATCCGCTGCGCGACCGTTTCGGCATCGTCGCCCGGCTGGAGTTTTACACCGCGGACGAGCTGACGCGCATCGTCAGCCGCTCGGCCGGCCTGCTCAATGTCACCTTGTCCGACGACGGCGCCTTCGAAGTGGCCAAGCGCTCGCGCGGCACGCCGCGTATCGCCAACCGCCTGCTGCGCCGCGTGCGCGACTACGCCGAGGTGAAGGCCGATGGCGTGGTGACGGCGGCGGTGGCGGACGCCGCGCTGGCCATGCTGGATGTGGACCCGGCCGGTCTGGACGTGATGGACCGCAAGCTGCTGTCGGCCATCCTGGAGAAATTTGGCGGCGGGCCGGTGGGGCTGGACAATGTCGCCGCGGCGATAGGCGAATCCACCGACACCATAGAAGATGTGATCGAACCGTTCCTGATCCAGCAAGGCTATCTGCAGCGCACGCCGCGCGGCCGCATGGCGACGGCGCAGGCTTATCTGCACTTCGGCTTGCCGGTCAAAGACGCCTGAGTTTGCGCCATGGCAAGCCAGGATGCCGGTGGCGGGCATGCGAATCGCGTACAATGAATTTATTTGCACCGTAAGCGAGAAATCATGTTCTATGTGTTGTTCGCCACCATTCTGATCGTGGTGGTTGCGACCGCCGTCGCCGCCGCCCGCTTCTTCGACCCGGCGGTGGCCAAGATACTGGGCCGCACCTTGGGCCAGGAGCTGGCCGATGCCTGGCGCAAGTATGTGTTCTTCGCCATCGTCGTCAGCGGCATTTCCGGCGGCGTGCGGCCGTGGTCGCTGGAGCGCTACCTGGCGCCGGCGCCGGGCAAGGGCAGCACTCAGTTGGAGCTGAGCGGGCAGCGCTGGATGCTGGAACTGTACACCGCCGGCATTGAAACGCTGCGCTCCATCGCCTGGGTGGTGCTCCTGTTCTTCCTGTTCGCCATGCTGGCCTATGTGATCATGCGGGCGGTCGAGTTCCGCCGCCAGGAAGCGGAGGGCCGTCGTCCGAACGAGATGGAGTGAGCTGCCGCAAGCCTGTCAGGGGACGCTGCGTTCCCGTCAGGCGTGTTTCATTTTGACGCCGGATGCCTGCAGGCTTCAGGGCGATAAGGCGCTGGAAAAACAACCCCGTCCATGGACGGGGTTGTTTCATAAGCGCGGGCTCAGCGGCCGATCTTGATTTGCGACCACAAGCGGTTCAGCTCGCGGCGTGACTTCACGTCCAGGTCCTTCAGCGCCACATACTTGCCCTTGGCCGGCTCCAGCATGATGACTTGATTGGCCTTGATCTGCGGCTTGAAGAAGGCTTCGGCCGCCTTCACCGGATTGGTGGCGCCGATCTGGTTGGAGATTTCCGCCGCGTTCTTGCCGTCCAGCATAAAGTTGATGAACTTGTGCGCCAGGTCCGGGCGCGGCGCGTCCTTCAGGATGGTCATATTGTCGATGGCCAGCACATTGCCTTCCTTCTGCGGCTGGTAGGCCAGCTCGAACGGCCGCTTGGCGGCCTTGGCGTCCTGCTGCGCCTGGAACAGGTCGTTCGAGTAGCCCAACGCCACCCAGATATTGCCGACCGTCAGCTCCTTGATGTAGCTCTGGTTGTTGAACGCCGCCCAGTACGGCTTGGCCTGGCGGATCACCTCCGCCGCGGCCTTCCAGTCCGCCGGATTGGCGGAGTTGGCGTCCTTGCCCAGATACATCAGCGCGGCGGCCATCAGCTCGCGCTGGCTGTCCAGCACCGTCACTTTGCCCTTGATTTTGGCCAGCACGGCCGGATCGAAGACCAAGGCCCAGCTGTTCGCCTTGTCGGTCACGCCGGCTTTCTTCAGCTGGGTGGCGTTGTAGCCCAGCAGCGTCAGCGACACCACTGTCGGCGCGGCGTAGCGGTTGCCGGGATCGAATGGCTGGTTCAGCGCCAGATAGCCGCTGTTCAGGTTTTTCCAGTTGGGCAGTTTGCTCTTGTCCAGGGGCTGCAGTTTGCCCTGCTTGAGCAGCGTGTTCACGGCGAAGGCGGTGGGGAACACCATATCGTAGCCCTTGGCGCCGGCGGCCAGCTTGGCCAGCATTTCCTCGTTGTCGCCGTAGTAGTCCTGCACCAGCTTGCAGTTGCAGGATTGCTCGAAACGCTTGGCGGTGTCCGCGGACAGCGCATTGTTCCAGTTGTAGATGTGCAGCACATCCGCGGCGGATGCCGAACCCCAGGCTAGTGTCATCAGCGCCGAAAGAGCCAGCTTGTTCATACCATGTCATCCTTGTGATAGCGAAAAATGAAACCCCGGCCAGACACTGGCAGGGGTCGGGAAAACCTCGCGCCTCCCGCTGCGGGGAGGACACGGTGTGCTTACAAGGCCACCATATTGTCGCGGTGTATCAATTCCGGCTCGACGATGTAGCCGAGCGCGGCTTCGATCTCGCGGGTGCCCTTGCGCATGATCTGGCGCGCCTCGTCCGAACTGTAGTTGACCAGGCCGCGCGCCACTTCGTTTCCTTCCGCGTCGACGCATGCCACCGCCTCGCCGCGCAGGAAGTCGCCCTCCACCGCGCTGACGCCCACCGGCAGCAGGCTGGTGCCGCGTTCGCGGATGGCGCGGGCGGCGCCGTCGTCCAGCAGCAGGCGGCCGGCCAGCTTCAGGTGATCGGCCAGCCATTGCTTGCGCGCCGCCATGCGGTTGGTGGCGGCCACCAGCTGGGTGCCGATGGCTTCGCCGTCGGCCAGCCGCGACAGCACATGCGGCTCGCGGCCGCAGGCGATCACGGTGGCGGCGCCGCTGCGCGCCGCGCGCTTGGCGGCCAGGATCTTGGTGATCATGCCCCCGGTGCCGACGCTGGAACCGGCGCCGCCGGCCATCTCTTCCAGCCGGGGATCGCCGGCCTCGGCCTCGTGGATGAATTCGGCGTCCGGGTGCTTGCGCGGGTCGGCGCTGAACAGGCCCTGCTGGTCGGTCAGGATCACCAACGCGTCGGCTTCGATCAGGTTGGTGACCAGCGCGCCCAGCGTGTCGTTGTCGCCAAAGCGGATTTCGCTGGTGACCACGGTGTCGTTCTCATTGATGATGGGCACCACATTGAGATTCAGCAGGCTCGTGAGCGTGGAGCGGGCGTTCAGATAGCGGGTGCGGTCGGCCAGGTCTTCGTGGGTCAGCAGAATCTGCGCCGTCTGCAGGCCAAAGGCGCGGAAGGCGCTCTCGTAGGCCTGGCACAGCCCCATCTGGCCGACGGCGGCGGCGGCTTGCAGCTCATGCACGCCCTTGGGCCGCACGGTCCAGCCCAGCCGCTGGCAGCCTTCGGCGATGGCGCCGCTGGAAACCAGCACCACCTGCTTGCCGCGGCGTTTCAGTTCGGCGATTTCGGCGGCCCAGCGCGCCAGTGCGGACAGGTCCAGGCCCTTGCCGTCGTTGGTCACCAGGCTGGAGCCGACCTTGACCACGATACGGTCGGAAGCGTGAATCACCGAATGCATCGACAGACCTCTCTATTAAAGCAAATGATTATAGAGAGCTCAGTGTACCCGAAAAAGGGCTGGGCTTGAGCGAGGCTTGAGCCAAGTCAAAACAGCTCGCTGGGGCGATATTCCATCAGCTGGAAATACGGCGATTGCTGATGCAGCTTGCTTGCGCGGATCAAACGCTCGCCGTCGGCGGCGCGCAGCCGGAACTCGCGCAACTGGCTGAACGGCCGCCCCACCATTTCCAGCAGCTCCGGATGGTTGCCGTGCGGCGGCAGCAGCAGGCAACGCTGATACGTGTCGCCGTGGTAGGTGATGCTGGGCATGACCAGTGCAGGCGCCGGCGCCGGGCAGAGAATCTCCACGCCGCATTCGATTTCCTTGCCGGTCGGCTGCATCAGCACCCAGCGCACGGCGCATAAGCGGGCGGCCTCAGGCTGGTCCGGCGGATTGATCAGCAGGATTTCGCCGGCGCGCAGCGGCTGCTCGCGCGGCACGCCGCGCAGCAGATAGCCGCTGTCGCTGTGGTTGACGATGGTCATCAGGCAGGGCAGCGGCGGGGGGCGCAAGCGCGAGGTTTCTTCGGCCGCGCCGGCGCCGGGCAATTGCCAGCTGCCGCCATTGACGCGGTGCCAGATCTGGGCGGTGCCGGCGATGACTTCCACCACCCCTTGCGCCGATTCGCGGCTGTGTTTGCGCCGCCGTGGACGCTGCCAGGCTTCGCTGAGTTGGGTCAGTACATGGATTTCTTCGTTGACCTGCCCGCCGGAGGCGGCGGCGCTGGCTTTCTGCAACTGGGCCAGGCTGCGGCGTATGCTGGCCAAGGCGCCCGCCATTTCCAGCAAGTAGCAGGCGTGCGGCAGCGCGGCGGCGTTGGCCAGCAGGTAGCGCGGCGGGGCGTCTTCCTGCGGGTCCAGCAGGTAGCCGTGACGGTTTTCGTCCCGCCCGCCCACCGGCAGCAGCGTCACCTGCTTGGCCAGGCTGTAAACCAGTTGCCGGGCCAGCTGCATTTCGGCCGGCGACAAGCGATTGGTGGCGGTCAGCCCCAGCAGCAGGATCTGGCGGTAGATGTCGGCCAGGGTGTCGTCATTGGCCAGCGAGCGGTCTTGCCAGCCCTTTTCCACCGCCGTCGCATACAGCTGATGGCAATCCAGCCAGAAGCCGTCTGGCAGCGGGCAATAGTATTGCTGATAGATGTTCAGGCACTGCCGCGCCGCCATCATCGTATACAGCAGCAGCTCTACTTTGGGCTGTTCCCGCTCCAGCAGGCTGGGGCGGGCCAGCTTGTCCTGCAGCGCCTGTTTGAAGCCGACGAACAGATTGGAAAACAGCTTGACGCCCACCACCGCCAACTGGCGGCTCTTGGGCGAGGACAGGATGTCGCTGTGCTGGGTCTCGCCTTCCAGCAGCGGGTAATAACGGTCCAGCGCCTTCAGATACAGCATCAGCAGCTTGTAGCGCAGCATCGGCTCCAGCGGCGTGCGGCCCAGGTGGTATAGCGCCTGCGCCAGCAGACGGCCGCATTCCAGCAAGTCGGTGTAAGGCAGCCGCTCCAGCCAGGCTTCCACGCTGGCGGGCTGGGTGTCGACGAGTTGCGGGTCCATATTCCTCTTTGGCAAGGCAAGCCACAGCATCCAGACCAGGCTCCGGTATCGGGATGCGGCATGCTATTGGTATTGTGTGGCCGCGGCAAGGATTTCATGGCAGAGCGGTGGCGTCCCCCTCCGCGCAGGCATCGCCGGCCTGCACCTCGTCCAGCGCCTCCAGGCTGGCATCGACCAGCCACTGCATTTCTTCGCCGGTCAAGGTGTACGGCGGCATGAAGTAGACCGTCTTGCCGATGGGCCGCAACAAGCATCCGCGTTTCAGCATGGCCGAAAAATAGGCCAATGCAAAGTCCGTGCGCGAAGTCTCCACGTCGAAGGCCCAGATCATGCCGCGCTGGCGGAAATGGCGGACATCCGGCCGCTGGCGCAGCGGCTGCATGCGGCGGGTAAAGTCCTCCGCCAGGATGCGGTTGGCTTCCAGCACATTTTCGTCTTCAAAGATGTCCAGCACCGCCAGCGCCGCCGCGCAGGCCAGCGCGTTGCCGGTATAGCTGTGCGAATGCAAAAAGCCGCGCGCCACGTCGTCGTGGTAAAAGGCTTGGTAAATATCGTCCCGCGTCAGCACGCAGGACAGCGGCAAAAAGCCGCCGGTGATGCCCTTGGACAGGCACAGGAAGTCCGGAGCGACGCCGGCCTGCTGGCAGGCGAAGAAGCTGCCGGTGCGGCCGAAGCCGACGGCGATTTCGTCGGCGATCAAGTGCACCTGGTATTGATCGCACAGCCGGCGCAGTTCCGTCAGATAGACCGGATCGTACATCGCCATCCCGGCCGCGCCCTGCACCAGCGGCTCCACGATGACGGCGGCGATCTCATGGCTGCGTTTGGCCAGCAGATTGCCCAACGAGGCGGCGGCGCGGCGCGCCACGTCGGCAGCCGTTTCGCCCGGCGCGGCCTGCCGGGCGTCCGGCGACGGCGCGCGCAGGCTGGGTTTCAGCAGATCGGCATAGGTGGACGAGAAAATCGGCACATCGGTCACCGCCAGCGCGCCCACGGTTTCGCCGTGGTAGCTGTTTTCCAGGCTGACGAAGCGCGTCTTCTGCGGCTGGCCGCTGTTTTTCCAATAATGGAAGCTCATCTTCAGCGCGATTTCCGTCGCGCTGGCGCCATCGGAACCATAAAAGGCATGGCCCAGGCCGGACAGCGCGGCCAGCCGCTCGGACAACTCCACCACCGGGCGGTGGGTGAAGCCGGCCAGCATCACATGCTCCAGGCCATCCAATTGTTCGCGTATCGCCTGTTTGATGCGCGGATTGCCGTGGCCGAACAGATTGACCCACCACGAGCTGACGCCGTCCAGATAGCGCTTGCCGTCAAAATCGGTCAGCCAGACGCCCTCCGCGCTGGCGATGGGGACGATGGGCAGGCTTTCGTGGCGCTTCATCTGCGTGCACGGGTGCCAAACGGCGGCGCGGCTGCGCTCCAGCCAGGCTTGGTTGCTCATGGGTGCCTCCTGTGGGGTGATGGCCGATGCTAACACAGGCAGAGGGAATGGCCGATGTGACGAAAAACGTCAGTTTGTGACGCGTGTCGACCGATGAGCTGTCATGCGCGCAGCGTAAAGTCATGAGGGAGCAGGGTGGCATGCTTCCTGCTCTCTTAATTGACAGAGAAAGAAGACGCGCGGCACGTGTCCGTTTTTTGAAGAAGAGGCGGGCAAGCCGCGCGGATTGCGCGGCGCCTTGCCAGGCTCAAGCTTGACTAGACCATGGAGTTCAACATGAAGAAACAAATGCAACAGGGTTTCACCCTGATCGAGCTGATGATCGTGGTGGCGATTGTCGGTATTTTGGCGGCGATTGCGATTCCGGCGTATCAAGACTATACAATTCGCGCACGTGTTACTGAAGGTTTGAGTCTGGCATCTGCCGCTAAAGTAACGGTCGCAGAAAATGCGGCAAATGGAGCTGCAGTCCTTGGTACTGGTTTTAGTAGTCCGGGTGCCACCAAAAATGTTGCGGCAGTAAATATCGGTACTCATGGTGAAATTCAGATTCAATATCAATCTAATGTCTCAGCTTCCGCTACTAACTCGCTAGTTCTTGTGCCAACTGCAAGTTCAGTAGCACTGACTGCCGGTACAGTTCCTACTACTGCAATCGTTTGGACTTGTTACGCAGCGGGTAAAGCAGCTAGCCCAGTAGCACCGCAGGATTATACAGCTACTCTTCCCGCTAAAAATGCGCCTGCTGAATGTAGATAGTAGGTTTGAAGGAATGTTTGTTACGGGCAGTGGAAGCTGCCCGTTTTTATTTGGATTTTATTTATGCGAATAAGTTTTTCGCACGGAGCGCTGGCATTAGCAGTAGTTTTGCCATTTTTGAACCCACTTCATTTACAGCCTGTTGGTGATTGGGTGACATCGGCACTATGCATATGCTTGATTGGTATTGTTTTGGTTTTGAATTCTATTAAATTCGTAGGGGGTAAGATATATACATGTTCTCCTGCATTTATTTTTCTTTTGATACTTAGTCTTTTTTTTCTGGTGAGGCCGCAGTACAGTTTGCCATTTTCAGCGGTGGTCATATTCCTTTTTGCATTGGTCAGTTTTGATGTGGTAAAGCACGATAAAATAGATCGTGCTAGGTTGGTTGTGATATTGGCGCAACTGATACTGATTACTGCGTTGGTGCAAGCCTTATTTGGTTTTGTCCAAGCGTTGGGTCTGGCGCCGCAGACCCATGGCTGGGTGTTGTTCAACCCAGGTGCTAGCGATGTGATGGGCAACTTCGGTCAGCGCAACCAGCTGGCGCAGTTTTTGGGTTGGGGAATCGTTTGCGCAGCCTTCCTTTACGCTACGGACCGCATGGGGCGAGTGGCGACGGGCAGCGCCGTGCTGGTGCTGGCGCTGCTGATGAGCTGGACCGGCGCGCGGCTGCCGCTGGCGTACGGCTTGGGCCTGGCCTTGCTGGCCTGGTTTTGGCATCGACGCGTGCCGCAGGATGAGACCGTGGCGCGCATGGCCCGCGCCTTGGCTTGGACGGTGCTGGCTCTCGCCTTGATTCAGATATTTAACCAGCATATTGATAGCGTTTTGCAAGCTATCGGCTTGCCCATCCATGTGCAAAGCGGTTCCGACCGTCTGCTGGACGCTGGTTTCGGCGCGCGCCGCCGCATCGAATGGAGCAAGGCATGGGAAGTGTTCCTGCAACATCCGTGGCTTGGCGTGGGGCTGGGCGGCTATGCCTGGCATTCGGCCTGGCTGGAGGCGTATGGCGGCTGGCCCAAGGAACCGGAGAGCTGGCTGTTTACCCATTGCCATAATCTGATTTTCCAGCTGCTGGCGGAAACCGGTCTGGTTGGGACTTTGCTTGTGGTGGGTGGTTTGCTGTACTGCTTGCTGCCGTATTTCCGGCGCGGCGAGCAGACGGCGGACAATCTGCTGCTGATCAGCATCGCCATGATGTTGCTGGGGCATTCGATGTTTGAATACCCGCTGTGGTATTTGCCCTTCCTGCTGATGCTGGTGATCATTTGCACGCTGAGCCCTGCCAAAGGGTGGACGGTGCAATTGAGCGGGCGCTTCCGGCAGGTGCTGGGCGTGAGCGCCGGCGTGCTGGCCCTGGCCTATGTGGCAACCGGCATCCTGCCTTATCGGCAGCTGATTCAGAATTTCACGCCGCGCAGCGAGAATTCCTTTCAGGCCAGTCTGGACAATGCCAAGCGTTCGCTGAAACTGTCCGAGTTGTCGCGCAATCCGTTGTGGAGCTGGGAGGCGGATTTGGGCATGGTCAACTATTTGCAGCCGGACGGCATCATGCGCGATTTGCAACTGGAACTCGCGGAGCGCGTGGCGCGCTACCAGCCGTTTCCGACCGTGCTGATCAAGCTGTCCATTCTGCGGGCCTTGAATGGCCAGCCCGAGCCGGCCAAGCAGGCGTTGACGATGGCGATTGCCAATTATCCGGATTACACGCCGGTGTTCCAGCATGAGCTGGCGCGCTACCGCCAGCCGGAATTGCAGCCTTTGCAGGACATGGCTTCCAAGGCGGTGAAAGCCGGCGCGGCGCAGGGCGGGGCCACTGACGCCGGCCGCCTCGCCGCCGTGATGACCGTCGCCGCCCCAGTGACGCGCCAGCCTATCTTCTGAGCCTTGTAACAGCCCGAAACATATGGCGTGTTCAATGGAGCCGGCGCATGCGGTATGCTGCCGGCTCCGCTGTTTTCAACCTCTGGTCTGCCATGACTTTTCAGAAACTATCCGAGCGCCTGGCGCTGCTGGCGCTGCTGGCGCTGGGCTTGATCGCCATCGTGCCGTTCGCCTCGCGCGTGCACTTTGTGCCGCTGCCGCAGTGGTTCGGCGAAATCAATGTGATCTGGCTGCTGCTGGCCGCCGGCATCTTGCTGATGCCGTCCGGCCGCCTGTTCGACGCGGTGCCGCGCGCCAGCTGGTGGTGTCTGCTGCTGGCGGCGGTGTGGGCGCTGCAACCGCAATTCGTCCATCTATTGTTCCCGGGCATGAGCTACGTCACCGCGCTGGGCTGGCTGGCGCTGGCCTTGCTGGCCTCGGTGACGGCGTCGCTGCGCGGCGCCTTCGGCGAGCGGGAGTTTGCGGTATGGCTGGCCCGCGCCATCGTCGTGGGCGGCTTGGTGCAGTCGTTGATCGGCACGGCCCAGGTGACCGGGCTGGCGCCGGTGCTGGGCCTGTTCTATGACAGCTCCCACCCCACCAGCAATATCTTCGGCCATATCGGCCAGCGCAATCAGTACGCTCATTATCTGATGTGGTCGGTGCTGTCCGGCGTCTATCTGTTCGCGGTGGGCCGCCTGGGCCGCAACTGGCTGATCGCGCTGGTGCTGTGGATGTCGCTGATGCTGGCCTGGGCCGGCTCGCGCTCCATTTTGCTGTATCTGGTGGCGATGTCGGCGCTGGCGGGCCTGTGGTACTGGCGCAACCGCGATGAAACGCTGGGCCGGCTGATGAAGGCGATGTGGCTGACCAGCGTGGTGATCGTCGCCGCGCAGTTCGCCTTGCCGCTGTTCAATCATCTGATCTCCTTGCTGACTCACACCGACGTGGAAAACGCCTCCGGCGTGGCGCGGCTGGCGGCCAATGGCGACGATATGGGCGCGCGCCGCTTCGCCGAGATGCACAAGGCCTGGATGACTTTCCAGGCGCATCCGCTATGGGGCGTGGGTTGGTCGCAGTACGCGGCGGAGAGCGTGCGCCTGCAGCCGCTGCCGCAGTTCGCCGCGGCCGGCTACAACAGCGGCTTGTTCACCAACGCGCACAATCTGGTGATGCAGCTGTTGGCGGAAATGGGCGGCCCGGCCACGGCATTGGTGGTGGGTGGCTTCCTGTGGGTGGTGCTGCCGTTCTTCCGCCGCGCGGCCACGCCGGAGGGCGTGCTGGCCTTGGGCTGCGTGGCGGTGACCTTGACCCACAGCATGCTGGAGTACCCGCTGTGGTACTTCTACTTCCTGGCGATGCTGGTGATCTTCGTCGCCATGGCGCCGCGGGACGAAAAGCGGCCGTCGCTCTGGCTGCGATTGCCGTTGTTGGGCGCGCTGGCGTGGGTGGGCTGGTTGTCCATCAGCACCACGCCGATGTTCTGGGAGCTGGTTAATCTGTATACGCCGACCGGCAACGCGCAAAAGGATGCCAAGCGCAGCGAGCGGCTGATCGAGATCATCGAAACCAAGCCCTTGTTCGCCTATCACGCCTTGTACACGCTGGACGATTATCTGCCGATCACGCGAGACAATCTGAAGCAGAAGCTGGCGCTGGAGGACAGGCTGACCGCCTTCCGTCCGTATCCGGACGTGATGCTGAAGCGCGCCCAGATGGAAATCCTGGCCGGGCAGCAGGCCAAGGCGGAGCAGACGCTGCGCACCACGCTGGCGTCCTTCCCCACTTACGCCGGCCAGTTCATCGAGACGCTGGGCGACGCCAACCCGGAATGGGAGCCGCTGCGCAAGATCAGCCGCGAAGCCTACGACAAATTGCCGGCCAAGTTCCGCACCTTGCAGGAGTGATGGGCATGCGCCCGCGGGAAGGCGGGCAAGTAAAAAGCCGCTCTATGCTTCGAGCGGCTTTTTTGTAGGCTGCGGCGGGGAGCTTAGTTGTCCAGCACCACGCCTTCGCTCAGCGCGGTTTTCATCTTGCTCAGCGCCTTGGCTTCGATCTGGCGGATGCGCTCGGCGGATACGCCGAATTCCGCCGCCAGCTCGTGCAGCGTGGAGCCGCTGTCGTCGGTCAACCAGCGCGCTTCGACGATGCGGCGGCTGCGCGCGTCGAGCGTGGACAGCGCGTATTCCAGGCCTTCGGACTGCAGATGGTCGAAGGCGCGGCGTTCCAGCGCGCGCGTCGGCTCGCTGTGGCTGTCCGCCAGCCAGTCGATCGGCGCGTAGCTGTCGTCGTCGTCGGAATCGCCGATCAGCGACACGTCCTGGCCATTCATGCGGATTTCCATCTCGCGCACTTCCTCGGGCTTGACGCCCAGGTCGGCGGCGATGGATTTGGCTTCCTGTTCGGACAGGGCGGAAAAACCGCTCTTCATGCTGCGCAGGTTGAAGAACAGCTTGCGCTGCGGCTTGGTGGTGGCGATGCGCACCAGACGCCAGTTGCGCAGGATGAATTCGTGGATCTCGGCTTTGATCCAATGAATGGCGAACGAGAACAGGCGCACGCCGCGGCCCGGTTCAAAGCGCTTGACCGCCTTCATCAGGCCGATATTGCCTTCCTGGATCAGGTCGGCTTGCGGCAGGCCGTAGCCGGCATAGCCGCGAGCGACGGACACCACCACGCGCAGGTGCGACAGCACCATTTGCCGCGCCGCTTCCAGATCGTTTTCCTGCTGGAAACGGGTTGCGAGCTCGGTTTCTTGCTCCTGCGTCAGCATCGGCACGCTGTTGACCGCCTGGATGTACTGTTCCAGGCTGCCGCTGGTCGACGGTACGGGAAGGGCAAATGTTGTGTTCATTGCGATGGCTACCTCCTTGGGTAGTGCTATGTTAGCACTCGTGTATTGAGAGTGCTAGCAAGGAAAGGTTCCCGAGTCAATGATTTTTAACAATCGGCCCGATAGCCATTTTGTTTATTTGGGTTCGACCTTGCGCAGATGGTGGTCCGCGGCCAATCGCGCGCCCAGCATCGCCAGCAGCGCGGAGATGCCGATCAGGGCCGCCAGCTCCAGCGGCGTCAGGACGCGCAGCTCCACGCGTTCGCCGTACAGCATGGCGAATTCGCGGATGGCCGGATTGGCCATCGACGACAGCCAGCACGACAGGCCCCAGGCCAGCAGGGCGGCCAGCACCCCCTGCCACAGCGCATGGTACAGGAAGGGACGCCGGATGAAGCTATCCGTGGCGCCGATCAGCTTGGATACCTCGATTTCATCCTGTCGCGCCAGAATCTGCATGCGGATGGCGTTGTGCGTCACCAGCACCAGCGCCAGGCCCAGCGCCGCGGCGAGGAAGGCGGTCAGCTTCTGGCCCATCTCCACCATGCCGTGCAGCCGCTTGGCCCAATGGGCGTCGAACTGCGCCGTTTCCACCATCGGCAGGCCGGACAGCTCCTTCTGCAGCATTTCCATTTCGCGCGGTTCCAGCGTCTTGGGCGTCACCACGAAGGCGTCGGGCAGCGGGTTGCCTTCCAGCCCATCGGACAGGCCGGACAGGCCGTTGCGCTGTTCCAGATCTTGCAATGCCTTGCCCTTGCTGACGAAAGTGAAGCTTTTCACCTTGGGGTGGTGAGCCAGTGTGGTCTGCACCGCGGCGATGTCCGCCTCCTCGGCCGACAGCTCCATGAACAGGGTGATCTGCGGCGTGGCGGTCAGGCGGCCCACCCAGTCCTGCACGCTGCTGACGGCCAGGTACAGCGACAAGGGCAGGGCCAGCGCCAAGGCCAGCATCAATAGCGTCAACATGCTGCCGAATGGTTGGCGCAGGATCTTGATCAGCGCCAGCTTGGCGCTTTGCCAGTTCAGATAGAGAAAGTGTTTCATGCGGCGAACTGTCCTTCCCTCAGGCGGATGATGCGGCGGCCGTAGTCTTCCATCAGGGTTTCATCGTGAGCGGAGATCAGCACCGTCACGCCCACCTGATGGAAGGATTTGAACAACTCCATGATGTCCAGCGCGTAGGCGCGGTCCAGGTTGGCCGACGGCTCGTCCGCCAGCAGGATGCTGGGGCGGTGCACCACGGCGCGCGCGATGCACAGCCGTTGCTGTTCGCCGCCGGACAGGCGGATCGGCATCATCTTTTCCTTGTTCAGCAGGCCCACCTTGTCCAGCGCGGCGCGCACGCGCTTGGCGGCGTCGCGGCGGTCGAAGCCTATGATGTCCAGCGGCAGCATCACGTTGTCGAACACGCTGCGGTCGAACAGGATTTTATGATCCTGAAAAACCATGCCCAGATGCTGGCGCACATACGGCAGCTGGCTGCCGCGCAGCTTGGACAGGTTCTGGCCATTGACCAGCACGCCGCCGCTGGTGGCGCGCTCGATGCCGGCGATCAGCTTGAGCAGGGTGGATTTGCCGGCGCCGGAGTGGCCGGCCAGAAACACCATTTCGCCGGTTTCGATGGTGAACGACAGGTTCTTCAGGGCTTCGTTGCCACCAGGGTAGCGCTTGGTGACCTGGTCGAACTGTATCATTGAGGTTTCCCGCTTGTTGGCTGAGAAAGGCGGCCGCATCGGCAGCCGCGATCATGTTATTCGAACAGCGCGTCAATGTAGTCGCGGCTATTGAACGGCCGCAGGTCGTCTATGCTCTCGCCCACGCCGATGAAACGCAGCGGAATCGGCCGCTGCTTGGCGATGGCGGCGATCACGCCGCCCTTGGCCGTGCCGTCCAGCTTGGTCAGGATCAGGCCGGTCAGGCCCAGCGC
Organism: Chromobacterium sp. CCUG 76385; assembly: GCF_059916625.1. NCBI lineage: Bacteria > Pseudomonadati > Pseudomonadota > Betaproteobacteria > Neisseriales > Chromobacteriaceae > Chromobacterium > Chromobacterium sp. CCUG 76385. The sequence goes on along the minus strand of NZ_JAUCGU010000026.1, from coordinate 35,448 downwards.
GTCGTCGAAGGCCTTCACCTGATTGACGGTGTTCTGGCCGATATTGGCGTCCAGCACCAGCACCACCTCGTGCGGCGCGTCCGGCAGCGCTTTCTGGATCACTCGCTTCACCTTCTTGATTTCTTCCATCAGGTGCAGCTGCGTCGGCAGACGGCCGGCGGTGTCGGCCAGCACGATGTCGATGCCGCGTGCCATGGCGGCCTGGATCGCGTCATAGCAGACGGCGGCCGAGTCGCCGCCCTGCTGCGCGATCACCGTCACGTTGTTGCGCTCGCCCCAGGCGATCAGCTGCTCGCGCGCGGCGGCGCGGAAGGTGTCGCCGGCGGCCAGCAGCACGCTCTTGCCCTGGCTTTGATAATATTTGGCCAGCTTGCCGATGGAAGTGGTCTTGCCGGCGCCGTTGACGCCGGTCATCATGATCACGAACGGTTTCTTGCCTTCCACGTTCAGCGGCGCCTGCAGCGGGCCGATCAGGTCCTGCAGGGAATCCTTCAGCGCGCCCTTCAGTTCCGATGCGTCCTTCAAGCCCTTCAGCGACACGCGCTCGCGCACGTCCTTCAATAGATGGACGGTGGCATCCATGCCCATGTCGGCGGTCAACAGCACCGTTTCCAGGTCTTCGTACAGTTCCTCGTCGATCTTGCCGCCGCCGAACAGGCCGGCCAGCTGCTTGCCCAGCTTGTCGCGGGTTTTGGACAGGCCGGCCTTCAGGCGTTCGGTCCAGCTCATTTTCTTCAGCGGCACGGCTTCCTCCGCCGGCTGCGGCGGGGGGCTGATTGCTGCCGCTTCGGCTGCCGGGGCGGCAGTTTCAACGGGCGATGGCGCTGCGGCCGCCGGCGCCGGCGTTTCCGCCGCGGGCTGCGGCATGGCGGGCGCTACGTCTTCGATAGCGGCCGTTGGCTGGGCCGGGGTCTCGATTTGCGGCGTTTCCACCGGCTTGGGCTTTTTCTTGAAGAAGCTGAACATGCGTAAATGAACCAGGGAAAAGCGATAAATGGCTAAATTGTATCCTCAAACGGCGTCTCGTACAGGCTTGCACGCATGGGATCGAAGCGATTCACGCAAAACATATATAAGGAATAGGTCGGAATTTCGTCGGACACGCGACAGATTTGCCGGCAAAGCAGCGTGAAAGAGGCGCTAAAGTGCTGATCGGGTTAAACTCCTGCCCTTGTTTCAAAAAGACGAGAGTCATGAGTCAGTCACGTAACAAGGTCCGAATCATTGGCGGCGAGTTCCGACGCCGCATGTTGCCTTTTCCCGATGCGGCCGGACTGCGGCCGACGCCGGATCGCGTCCGCGAGACGCTGTTCAACTGGTTGGGCCAGGATTTGTATGGAAAAAACTGCCTGGATTTGTTCGCCGGTAGCGGCGCGCTGGGCTTTGAGGCCGCATCGCGCTCGGCGCGGCGCGTGGTGATGGTGGAAAAATCGCGGCAGGTGTGCGAATCGCTGCAGGCGAATCGGCAGTTGCTGCAGGCTGGCGCGTTGGAAGTGATGAGCGGCGACGCGCTGCTGTATTTGAAGAACTGTCGCGAGCGCTTCGATGTGATTTTCGTCGATCCGCCATATGACTCCGATTTGTTGCAGCAGGTGCTGCCGCTCTTGGCGCAGTGTCTGTCAGAAGACGGCGTGGCCTACGTCGAGGCCCGCCAATGGCCGGACACGCTGCCGGAAGGGCTGACGCTGCTCAAGCGCGACAAGGCCGGCATGGTGCAGTACGGCCTGCTGGGGCTAGCCTCTGCCTAGCGCCTTCAGTCCCGCGCCCGTCTAACGATATAACCAGCGCGCCCTTGCGGCTGGCGGCGGCGGGTGACAGAATTCACGATGTGGAATACTTGAGGAAATTACTATGTCTTTGATCATTACCGACGAGTGCATCAACTGCGACGTCTGTGAGCCGGAGTGCCCGAATAACGCGATCTCGCAAGGCGAGGAGATCTATCAGATCGACCCCAATCTGTGCACCCAGTGCGTCGGCCACTACGATGAGCCGCAGTGCCAGCAGGTCTGTCCGGTCGATTGCATCCCGCTGGATCCGTCGCATCCGGAGACCAAGGATGAGTTGTACCAGAAGTATCTGAAGATTTCCGGCCAGGCCTGATTCTGGCAAGTGCTTGTTTAAAAAGAAGATGCCCCGTCTTGGATGGGGCGGTTTTTCTTTTGGAGCCAAAAACTGTAATTTTTTTCGCAAAAGGTGTTGACGGCCTGCAAGGCCATCTATAATATTCGGGTCTCTTTCAGGAGGGATTCCCGAGCGGTCAAAGGGATCAGACTGTAAATCTGACGGCTCTGCCTTCGAAGGTTCGAATCCTTCTCCCTCCACCAGATTTAGAAAAGCGCTTGGCAGTGAAGCATTGCTGTCTAGTTGTGAAGCCAGGCGGGTGTAGCTCAATGGTAGAGCAGAAGCCTTCCAAGCTTACGACGAGGGTTCGATTCCCTTCACCCGCTCCAAGCGTTTGATATAGCCTGTTTTAGGGCCCATGTAGCTCAGGGGTAGAGCACTCCCTTGGTAAGGGAGAGGTCGGCAGTTCAATTCTGCCCATGGGCACCACCATTTTACTTTGCTTGTTTCGTATTCAGGAAATTTGCCATGGCTAAGGAAAAGTTCGAGCGGACCAAACCGCACGTAAACGTCGGCACCATCGGTCACGTTGACCATGGTAAAACCACTCTGACCGCCGCTATCACCACCATTCTGTCCAAGAAGTTCGGTGGCGAAGCTAAGGATTACTCCCAGATCGACAGCGCGCCGGAAGAGAAGGCTCGTGGTATCACCATCAATACCGCGCACGTTGAATACGAAACCGAAGCGCGCCACTACGCTCACGTAGACTGCCCGGGTCACGCCGACTACGTTAAGAACATGATTACCGGTGCTGCCCAGATGGACGGCGCTATCCTGGTTTGCTCGGCCGCTGACGGTCCGATGCCGCAAACCCGCGAACACATCCTGCTGTCCCGTCAGGTTGGCGTGCCGTATATCATCGTTTACCTGAACAAGGCTGACCTGGTTGACGACGCTGAGCTGCTGGAACTGGTGGAAATGGAAGTGCGCGATCTGCTGTCTTCCTACGACTTCCCGGGCGACGACACCCCGATCGTGATCGGCTCCGCTCGTCTGGCGCTGGAAGGCGACCAATCCGAAATGGGCGAACCGTCCATCTTCCGTCTGGCTGCTGCTCTGGACTCCTACATCCCGACTCCGGAACGCGCCATCGACAAGCCGTTCCTGCTGCCGATCGAAGACGTGTTCTCGATCTCCGGCCGCGGCACCGTGGTGACCGGTCGCGTTGAGCGCGGCATCGTCAAGGTCGGCGAAGAGCTGGAAATCGTGGGCCTGAAGGCTACCGTGAAGACCACCTGCACCGGCGTGGAAATGTTCCGCAAGCTGCTGGACCAAGGTCAAGCCGGCGACAACGTGGGCGTGCTGCTGCGTGGCACCAAGCGTGAAGACGTGGAGCGTGGTCAAGTGCTGGCCAAGCCGGGTTCCATCACCCCGCACACCGAGTTCCAGGCTTCTGTGTACGTGCTGTCCAAGGACGAAGGTGGCCGTCACACCCCGTTCTTCGCGAACTACCGTCCGCAGTTCTACTTCCGTACGACCGACGTGACTGGCGCGATCAAGCTGGCTGAAGGCGTGGAAATGGTAATGCCGGGCGACAACGTGGAAATCTCCGTTGAACTGATCGCACCGATCGCCATGGAAGAAGGTCTGCGCTTCGCTATCCGCGAAGGCGGCCGTACCGTCGGCGCCGGCGTGGTTGCCAAGATTCTGAAGTAAGGTTTATAGGCCAGTAGCTCAATTGGTAGAGTATCGGTCTCCAAAACCGAGGGTTGGGGGTTCGAGACCCTCCTGGCCTGCCAATTAAGACCAGCCGGCGCTCTGCGCCGGTTGGTCTTTTGTCGCATATGCGAGAGAAGATTCGACATGGAAATGCAAGATAAGATCAAGTTGTACGTAGCTGGTCTTGTAGTTGTTGCCGGCATCGTCGGCTTTTACCTGATTCCGGAAGGGCAGGGGCTGCTGCGCGCGCTGGCGTTCATCGTATCTATTTTGCTGGCTGCTGGCGTAGTATGGACGTCTGCTCCTGGCAAGGGGCTGGTGGTCTATGCCAACGAGTCGATTGTCGAGGCTCGTAAGGTGGTATGGCCGACGCGCAAGGAGGCGACCCAGGTGACGCTGATGGTGTTTGTATTCGTCGCGGTGCTGGCGCTCTTCATGTGGCTGGTGGATTCCAGCCTGTCCTGGCTGTTTTACGATGTGATTCTCGGTCGAGGTAGATAATGGCAAAGCGCTGGTATGTGGTACACGCTTATTCGGGTTTTGAGAAAAGCGTGCAAAAGGCGCTGCGTGAACGTATCGAGCGTTCCGACATCGCAGACCAATTTGGTCAGATTCTGGTGCCGGTGGAAGAGGTTGTGGACGTCAAGAACGGCCGCAAGTCCATCACCGAGCGCAAGTTCTTCCCTGGCTACGTGCTGGTGGAGATGGAAATGACCGACGATACCTGGCACTTGGTGAAGAGTACGCCCAAGGTGACCGGTTTTGTCGGCGGCACGGCCAACCGCCCGGCGCCGATTTCCAAGAAGGAAGTCGAAGCCATCATGCAGCAGATGCAAGAGGGCGTGGAAAAGCCGAAGCCGAAAGTCTTGTTCGAAGTCGGTGAGCGCGTGCGCGTCATCGATGGTCCGTTCAATGACTTCAATGGTTCGGTGGATGAAGTCAATTACGAGCGCAACAAGTTGCGCGTGTCGGTGCAGATCTTCGGTCGCGACACGCCGGTTGAGCTGGAATTCGGCCAGGTCGAAAAGCTGTAAGATTTTGCTTGGCAAGATTTTTGAAAGCGTGTAACATGTTGCGCTTTCGTCCGGGGAGCGAAGTCCTCTTCGCGCTATACCCATTTTAGGAGCTTTAATCGTGGCAAAGAAAATTGTCGGCTATATCAAGCTGCAAGTGCCCGCTGGCAAGGCCAACCCGTCGCCTCCGATCGGTCCGGCACTGGGTCAGCGTGGTCTGAACATCATGGAATTCTGCAAGGCGTTCAATGCTCAAACTCAGGGCATGGAGCCGGGCATGCCGATTCCGGTTGTAATCACCGCTTACGCAGACAAGTCCTTCACCTTCACCATGAAGACGCCGCCGGCGACCTTCCTGCTGAAGAAGGCTGCTGGCATCAAGTCCGGCTCCGCCAAGGCGCATGTGGACAAGGTTGGTAAAGTGACCCGCGCTCAGCTGGAAGAAATCGCCAAGACCAAGCAAGCGGATCTGACCGCTGCTGATCTGGACGCCGCTGTTCGCACCATCGCCGGCTCCGCCCGTTCGATGGGTCTGGAAGTGGAGGGCGTATAACATGGCTAAGATCTCCAAGCGCATGCAAGCGCTGAAGGCTACCGTTGATCGCAACAAGCTGTACGCTGTTGACGAAGCTATCGCCCTGGTTAAGGCTGCCGCCACCGCCAAGTTCGACGAGTCGATCGATATCGCCGTCAACCTGGGCGTGGATCCGCGTAAATCCGACCAAGTGGTCCGTGGTTCCGTGGTTCTGCCGCGCGGCACCGGCAAGTCCGTACGCGTTGCCGTATTTGCTCAAGGCGCCAACGCCGAAGCCGCCAAGGCTGCCGGCGCTGAAGTGGTCGGTTTTGAAGACCTGGCCGAGCAAGTCAAGGCCGGCAATCTGGACTTCGACGTGGTGATCGCATCCCCGGACGCGATGCGCGTTGTGGGTCAGCTGGGCCAGATCCTGGGTCCGCGTGGCCTGATGCCGAACCCGAAGGTTGGCACGGTTACCCCGAACGTCGCCGAGGCGGTGAAGAACGCCAAGGCCGGTCAGGTTCAGTACCGTACCGACAAGGCTGGTATCATTCACGCCACCATCGGCCGCGCTTCGTTCGAAGCTGAAGCCCTGCGTGAAAACTTCTCCGCTCTGGTGGATGCCCTGGTGAAAGCCAAGCCGGCAGCTTCCAAGGGCGTGTATCTGAAAAAGATCGCCGTTTCCAGCACCATGGGCATCGGCGCTCGCGTAGATACCGCTACCGTCAGCGCCTAATCGCGTTGCCGGAGCATGATCGGGCGGCGAAAGCCGCCTGGTTAAAGGCTTTGGGCTGGCAGGCTTGCCTGCCAGATTGTCAAAGACCGTAGGTGCCGCAAGGCTTAATAGCAGATTGGCCAGTATGGAAGTCCGCATCCTACGCAGATGGTGTACCCGAAACAGGCTTCTTAAGTTCAAGGCTCATGTAGCTCAGGGGTAGAGCACTCCCTTGGTAAGGGAGAGGTCGGCGGTTCAATTCCGCCCATGAGCACCAGTTCTTTTTGATGTCTCCTGATACAGGTCGCCGCTGCAAAGCGAGGCGAAAATCCTTTCGTCTCATTTCAGTCTAGGAGGTAGACCTTGAGTCTCAATATCGAAGATAAAAAGGCGGTAGTCGCTGAAGTATCTGCCCAGCTGGCAGAAGCTCAGACCCTCGTTATCGCTGAATATCGGGGCATCGAGGTTAGCAGCATGACCAAACTCCGCGCTCAGGCGCGCGAGAACGGCGTTTACCTGCGCGTTCTGAAGAACACGCTGGTGCGTCGCGCTGTGGAAGGCACTCCGTTTGCTGGCCTGGCTGACCAAATGGTCGGTCCGCTGGTTTACGCCGTTTCTGCCGACCCGGTTGCTGCTGCCAAGGTGCTGCATCAATTTGCCAAGGCTGACGACAAGATCATCGTCAAGGCCGGTTCCTACGATGGCAAGGTACTGAACGCTGCTCAGGTTGCTGAGCTGGCTTCTATCCCGAGCCGCGAAGAACTGCTGTCCAAGCTTCTCTACGTTATGCAGGCTCCGGTCGCTGGCTTCGCCCGCGCGCTGGCTGCATTGGCCGAGAAGCAAGCCGAAGCCGCTTAACTTATTTGATTCTTATAGAATTCAGGAGATTTTCACATGGCAATCACCAAAGAAGACATCCTCGAGGCCGTTGCTGGTCTGACCGTGATGGAACTGAACGACCTGGTTAAGGCGTTCGAAGAGAAGTTCGGCGTTTCCGCCGCTGCCGTAGCCGTTGCCGGCCCGGCCGCTGGTGGCGCTGCTGCTGCTGAAGAGAAGACCGAGTTTGACGTTATCCTGTCCGCCGCTGGCGACAACAAGGTTGGCGTGATCAAGGTTGTCCGTGCAATCACCGGTCTGGGCCTGAAAGAAGCCAAGGATCTGGTTGACGGCGCTCCGAAGTCCGTGAAGGAAGGCGTTGCCAAGGCTGAAGCCGAAGACATCGTTAAGCAACTGACCGAAGCCGGTGCCAAGGCTGAAATCAAATAATCTTCTTTGAAAAAAGAAGGTGAGGCTGGCGGAGAAATCCGCCAGCCTTATTGCGCTTGTAGTTGGCGGAAACGAAGAAGGTAAAAGCCAGCAATATACTTGGCGTGGCTGCTGACTTTTGGTTTCTTGCGCCACCCACCTCGATGGAGACTCTATGAGTTATTCGTTTACTGAGAAGAAACGTATTCGTAAGAGCTTTGCGAAACGTGCCAGTGTTCTCGACGTCCCCTTCCTGTTGGCGACCCAGATTGATTCCTACACCGAATTTCTCCAGCTGGGTGTGTCGCTGGATGAGCGCAAGGATGTGGGTCTTCAGGCTGCGTTCAAGTCGATCTTTCCGATCGTCAGCCACAACGGCTATGCGCGTCTCGACTTTGCCCACTATATTCTGGGCGAGCCGCCGTTTGACGTACAGGAATGCCAACTGCGCGGCATCACGTTCGCCGCGCCTCTGCGCGCGCGCATCCGCCTGACGATTTTCGACAAGGAATCGTCCAAGCCGGTCGTGAAGGAAGTGCGTGAGAACGAGGTGTACATGGGCGAGATTCCGCTCATGACCGCCAATGGCTCCTTCATCATCAACGGCACCGAGCGCGTGATCGTCTCCCAGCTGCACCGCTCTCCGGGCGTGTTCTTCGAGCACGACCGCGGCAAGACGCACTCGTCCGGCAAGCTGCTGTTCTCGGCTCGCGTGATCCCTTACCGCGGCTCCTGGCTGGACTTCGAATTCGACCCGAAGGATCTGCTGTACTTCCGTATCGACCGTCGCCGCAAGATGCCGGTGACCATCCTGCTGAAGGCGCTGGGTTACACCAACGAAGAGATCCTGTCCGAGTTCTACAGCTTCGACACCTTCTACCTGACCAAGACCGGCGTATTCATGCGCGTGGTGCCGGAACGTCTGAAGGGCGAAGTGGCCAAGTTCGACATCGTGGCCGCCGACGGCAAGCTGATCGTCGCCAAGGATAAGCGCATCACCGCCAAGCACATCCGCGACATCCAGACCGCCGAGCTGGACCGCATCGAAGTGCCGGCCGACGCGCTGCTGGGCAAGGTGCTGGCCGTCAATGTGGTGAACCAGAACACCGGCGAAGTGATCGCCCGCGCCAACGAGGAAGTGACCGAGGAAGTGTTGGCCAAGCTGGCGCTGGCCGAGGTGGATCAGGTCGAGGTGCTGTTCACCAACGATCTGGATCAGGGCGCTTACATCTCGCAAACCCTGCGTACCGACGACATCCTGGACCAGACCCAGGCGCGCGTGGCGATCTACCGCATGATGCGTCCGGGCGAACCGCCGACCGAAGACGCAGTGGAAGCGCTGTTCCAGCGCCTGTTCTTCAGCGAAGAAACCTATGATCTGTCGCGCGTGGGCCGCATGAAGTTCAGCTCCCGCACTTATCAGTACAAGTTCGACGACAAGACCCCTGAGTGGTTCAAGACCCTGATCGGCGAGAAGTTCGCTTCGCGCCGCGATGTGACCGAAGGCACGCTGTCGACTGAAGACATCGTGTCCGTGATCGCCATCCTGACCGAGCTGCGCAACGGCCGCGGCGAAGTGGACGATATCGATCACCTGGGCAACCGTCGCGTCCGTTCCGTGGGCGAACTGGCTGAGAACCAGTTCCGCGCCGGTCTGGTGCGCGTCGAGCGCGCGGTGAAGGAACGCCTGAACCAGGCCGAGTCCGACAACCTGATGCCGCACGACCTGATCAACGCCAAGCCGGTGTCCGCCGCGATCAAGGAATTCTTTGGTTCCTCGCAGCTGTCCCAGTTCATGGACCAGACCAACCCGCTGTCGGAAATCACCCACAAGCGCCGCGTATCGGCCCTGGGTCCGGGCGGTCTGACCCGCGAACGCGCGGGCTTCGAGGTGCGCGACGTGCACCCGACCCACTACGGCCGCGTGTGCCCGATCGAAACGCCGGAAGGTCCGAACATCGGTCTGATCAACTCGCTGTCGGTCTATGCCCGCACCAACGAGTTCGGTTTCCTGGAAACCCCGTACCGCAAGGTCGTGGACGGCAAGGTCACCAACGAGATCGATTACCTGTCCGCGATCGAGGAAGGCCGCTACGTCATCGCTCAGGCCAACGCCGAGCTGGATGGCGAAGGCCGCCTGGTCGACGAGCTGGTGACCTGCCGCGAGAAGGGCGAAACCATTCTGGCGACGCCGGATCGTGTGCAGTACATGGACGTGGCCACCGGCCAGGTGGTGTCCGTGGCTGCGTCGCTGATTCCGTTCCTGGAACATGACGACGCGAACCGTGCCTTGATGGGCGCCAACATGCAACGTCAGGCCGTGCCGTGCCTGCGCCCGGAAAAGGCTTATGTCGGCACCGGCATCGAGCGTTCCGTGGCGGTTGACTCCGGCACCACCGTGGTGGCGCGTCGCGGCGGCGTGGTCGACTACGTCGATGCCGGCCGCGTGGTGGTCCGCGTCAACGATGAAGAAGCGACCGCTGGCGAAGTGGGCGTGGACATCTACAACCTGACCAAGTTCACCCGTTCCAACCAGAACACCAACATCAACCAGCGTCCGATCGTGAAGGTGGGCGACCACATCGCGCGCGGCGACGTGGTGGCCGATGGCGCCTCCACCGACCTGGGCGAGCTGGCGCTGGGTCAGAACATGACCATCGCCTTCATGCCGTGGAACGGCTACAACTACGAAGACTCGATTCTGATCTCGGAAAAGCTGGTTGCAGAAGACCGCTACACCTCGATCCACATCGAAGAACTGTCCGTGGTGGCCCGCGACACCAAGCTGGGGCCGGAAGAAATCACCCGCGACATCCCGAACCTGTCTGAACGCATGGCAGGCCGTCTGGATGAGTCCGGCATCGTCTACATCGGCGCGGAAGTCGAAGCCGGCGACGTGCTGGTGGGCAAGGTCACGCCGAAGGGCGAAACCCAGCTGACGCCGGAAGAAAAGCTGCTGCGCGCGATCTTCGGCGAAAAGGCCTCCGACGTGAAGGACACGAGCTTGCGCGTGCCGACCGGCACCGTGGGCACCGTGATCGACGTGCAGGTGTTCACCCGCGAAGGCATCGAGCGCGACAAGCGCGCCCAGTCCATCATCGACGCGGAACTGAAGCGCTACCGTCTGGACCTGAACGACCAGCTGCGGATTTTCGACAACGACGCCTTCAGCCGTATCGAGCGCCTGATCGTGGGCAAGGTCGCCAACGGCGGTCCGAAGCGTCTGGCCAAGGGCACCGTGATCGACCAGGAATACCTGGCCGGCCTGCCGACCAAGCACGATTGGTTCGACATCCGCATGAGCGATGAAGACATCGCCAAGCAGCTGGAACTGATCAAGGAAAGCCTGGCGCAGAAGCGCGAAGAATTCGATCTGAAGTTCGAAGACAAGAAGCGCAAGCTGACCCAGGGCGACGAGCTGCCGCCGGGCGTGCAGAAGATGGTCAAGGTTTACCTGGCTGTGAAGCGCCGCCTGCAGGCCGGCGACAAGATGGCCGGCCGCCACGGCAACAAGGGTGTGGTATCGCGCATCCTGCCGGTGGAAGACATGCCGTACATGGGCGACGGCCGTCCGGTCGACATCGTGCTGAACCCGCTGGGCGTACCGTCGCGTATGAACATCGGTCAGATTCTGGAAGTGCACCTGGGTTGGGCCGCCAAGGGCATCGGCGAGCGCATCGACCGCATGCTGAAGCAGCAGCAGTCGGTTGCCGAAATCCGCGGCTACCTGGAGCGCATCTACAACGAAACCGGCAAGCCGGAGCAGATCGCCAGCCTGAGCGACGACGAAGTGCTGCAACTGGCGCAGAACCTGCGCAAGGGCATGACCTTCGCCACGCCGGTATTCGACGGCGCCAAGGAGGCCGAGATCAAGCACATGCTGGATCTGGCTTACCCGGATGGCGACGAGCTGACCGAAAAGATGGAGTTCAACGAGTCCAAGACCCAGATGACCCTGTTCGACGGCCGCTCCGGCGAAGCCTTCGACCGCAAGGTCACCGTAGGCGTGATGCACTACCTGAAGCTGCACCACTTGGTCGACGACAAGATGCACGCCCGTTCCACCGGCCCGTACTCGCTGGTGACCCAGCAGCCGCTGGGCGGCAAGGCCCAGTTCGGCGGCCAGCGTTTCGGTGAGATGGAAGTGTGGGCGCTGGAAGCCTATGGCGCCGCCTACACCCTGCAGGAAATGCTGACGGTGAAGTCTGACGATGTGACCGGCCGTACCAAGGTCTACGAAAACATCGTCAAGGGCGAGCACAAGATCGATGCCGGCATGCCGGAATCCTTCAACGTGCTGGTGAAGGAAATCCGTTCGCTCGGCCTGGATATCGACCTGGAACGTTATTGATTGGGTCCATGGGCGCGGCAAGATTGACGCCGCGCCTGTCCCCTGACTGGAGACGCAATGAAAGCTCTGCTCGACCTCTTTAAGCAAGTCACGCAAGAAGAAGAGTTTGATGCGATTAAGATCGGCATCGCCTCGCCTGACAAGATCCGTTCCTGGTCTTATGGCGAAGTCAAAAAGCCGGAAACCATCAACTATCGTACCTTCAAGCCGGAACGCGACGGCCTGTTCTGCGCCCGCATCTTCGGACCGGTGAAGGACTACGAATGCTTGTGCGGCAAGTACAAGCGCCTGAAGCATCGCGGCGTCATCTGCGAGAAGTGCGGCGTGGAAGTCACGCTGTCCAAAGTGCGCCGCGAGCGCATGGGCCACATCGAACTGGCCAGCCCGACCGCGCACATCTGGTTCCTGAAGTCGCTGCCGTCGCGTCTGGGCATGGTGCTGGACATGACGCTGCGCGACATCGAACGCGTGCTGTACTTCGAAGCGTTCGTCGTGACCGACCCGGGCATGACTCCGCTGCAGTACCGCCAGCTGTTGACCGAAGAGGACTTCCTGGACAAGGAAGACCAGTACGGTGAAGAGTTCGTCGCCATGATGGGCGCCGAGGCGGTCAAGGAACTGCTGAAGAAGCTGGACCTTGACAGCGAGATCGAGAACCTGCGCCGCGAGCTGGAAGCCACCAACTCCGACACCAAGATCAAGAAGATCGCCAAGCGCCTGAAAGTGCTGGAGGCCTTCCAACGTTCCGGCATGAAGCCGGAATGGATGATCCTGGAAGTGCTGCCGGTGCTGCCGCCGGAGCTGCGTCCGCTGGTGCCGCTGGACGGCGGTCGTTTCGCGACCTCCGACCTGAACGACCTGTACCGCCGCGTCATCAACCGTAACAACCGTCTGAAGCGTCTGCTGGAACTGCGCGCGCCGGACATCATCGTGCGCAACGAAAAGCGCATGCTGCAGGAATCGGTTGACTCGCTGCTGGACAACGGCCGTCGCGGCAAGGCCATGACCGGCGCCAACAAGCGTCCGCTGAAGTCGCTGGCCGACATGATCAAGGGCAAGGGCGGTCGTTTCCGTCAGAACCTGCTGGGTAAGCGCGTGGACTACTCCGGTCGTTCCGTGATTACCGTGGGCCCGACCCTGCGTCTGCATCAGTGCGGCCTGCCGAAGAAGATGGCGCTGGAACTGTTCAAGCCGTTCATCTTCCACAAGCTGGAAGTGATGGGTCTGGCGTCCACCATCAAGGCGGCCAAGAAGCTGGTCGAGCAGGAAGTGCCGGAAGTGTGGGACATCCTGGAAGACGTGATCCGCGAGCATCCGGTGCTGCTGAACCGCGCGCCGACGCTGCACCGTCTGGGTATCCAGGCGTTCGAGCCGGTGCTGATCGAAGGCAAGGCCATCCAGCTGCATCCGCTGGTTTGCGCGGCGTTCAACGCCGACTTCGACGGCGACCAAATGGCCGTCCACGTCCCGCTGTCGCTGGAAGCGCAGATGGAAGCCCGCACCTTGATGCTGGCCACCAACAACGTGCTGTCCCCGGCCAACGGCGAGCCTATCATCGTGCCGTCGCAGGATATCGTGCTGGGTCTCTATTACATGACCCGCGACAAGGTGAATGGCAAGGGCGAAGGCATGGTGTTCGCCGACACCAAGGAAGTCCATCGCGCCTACGAAACCCGTCAGGTTGAGCTGGCCACCCGCATCACCGTCCGTCTGAAGGAATGGGAAAAGGACGAGCAGGGCGAATTCCAACCGGTGATCAAGCGTTACGACACCACCGTGGGCCGCGCCATCCTGTCCGACATCCTGCCGAAGGGCCTGCCGTTCGAGCACATCAACAAGGCGCTGAAGAAGAAAGAAATCTCGAAACTGATCAACGTTTCGTTCCGTCGTTGCGGCATCCGCGACACGGTGATCTTCGCCGACCAGCTGATGTACACCGGTTTCGCCTACTCCACCCGCGGCGGTATCTCCATCTGCGTGGACGACATGCAGATCCCGGCCAAGAAAGTTGACCTGCTGGGCGAGGCCAACAAGGAAGTCAAGGAGATCGAGGAACAGTACCGTCAAGGTCTGGTGACCCAGGGCGAACGCTACAACAAGGTAGTGGACATCTGGGGCCGCACCGGCGACAAGATCGCCAAGGCGATGATGGACGAGCTGTCCAAGCAGAAGGTGCTGGATCGCGACGGCAAGGAAGTCGATCAGGAATCCTTCAACTCCATTTACATGATGGCCGACTCGGGCGCGCGGGGTTCCGCTGCCCAGATCAAGCAGCTGGCCGGCATGCGGGGTCTGATGGCCAAGCCGGACGGCTCGATTATCGAAACGCCGATTACCGCGAACTTCCGCGAAGGCCTGACCGTATTGCAGTACTTTATCTCCACCCACGGTGCGCGTAAGGGTCTGGCGGATACGGCCTTGAAGACCGCGAACTCCGGTTACCTGACGCGTCGTCTGGTCGACGTGACCCAGGATCTGGTGGTGATCGAGGACGATTGCGGCACCACCAACGGCTTCACCATGAAGGCCGTGCTGCAGGGCGGCGACGTGATCGAAGCGCTGCGCGACCGTATCCTCGGCCGCGTGACCGCGGTTGACGTGGTGGATCCGTCCACCGGCGAAACCGTGATCGAAGCCGCTACGCTGCTGGACGAGCAGATGGTCGATCTGATCGACAGCCTGGGCATCGACGAAGTCAAGGTCCGCACCGCCATCACTTGCGACACGCGCTACGGCCTGTGCGCCAAGTGCTACGGCCGCGATCTGGCGCGCGGCAAGCAGGTCAACGCCGGCGAAGCCGTGGGCGTGATCGCTGCGCAGTCGATTGGTGAGCCGGGTACCCAGCTGACCATGCGTACCTTCCACATCGGTGGCGCCGCGTCTCGAAACGCAGCCGCCAGCCAGGTGGAAGGCAAGTCCAACGGTACCGTGCGCTTCTCCAGCCAGATGCGCTACGTGGCGAATACCAAGGGCGAGCTCATCGTCATCACCCGCTCCGGCGAAGTGGTGATCCACGACGATATGGGCCGTGAGCGCGAGCGTCACAAGGTGCCGTACGGCGCGACCCTGATGGTGACCGATGGTCTGCAGATCAAGGCGGGCACCGTGCTGGCCACCTGGGACCCGCACACCCGTCCGATCATCACCGAGTACGCTGGCCGCGTGAAGTTCGAGAACGTCGAAGAAGGCGTGACCGTAGCCAAGCAGACCGACGAAGTGACCGGCCTGTCCACGCTGGTGGTCATCGACCCGAAACGCCGCGCAGGCGCCCAGTCGAAGATGCTGCGTCCGCTGGTGAAGCTGCTGGACGACAGCGGCAACGAAGTGAAGCTGGCCGGTTCCGACGCGTCGGTATCGATCACCTTCCAAGTCGGCGCCATCATCACCGTGCGCGACGGCCAGGATGTGGGCAAGGGCGAAGTGCTGGCCCGTATCCCGCAGGAATCGTCCAAGACCCGCGACATTACCGGTGGTCTGCCGCGCGTGGCCGAGCTGTTCGAAGCCCGTTCGCCGAAGGATGCCGGCATGCTTGCCGAGGTGACCGGTACCGTATCGTTCGGTAAGGACACCAAGGGCAAGCAGCGCCTGATCATCACCGATCTGGAAGGCAGCGGTTACGAAAACCTGATTCCGAAGGACAAGCACGTGCTGGTCCACGATGGTCAGGTGGTGAACCGCGGCGAATCCATCGTCGACGGTCCGGT
This sequence comes from Chromobacterium sp. CCUG 76385, assembly GCF_059916625.1. Lineage (NCBI taxonomy): Bacteria > Pseudomonadati > Pseudomonadota > Betaproteobacteria > Neisseriales > Chromobacteriaceae > Chromobacterium > Chromobacterium sp. CCUG 76385. The sequence goes on along the minus strand of NZ_JAUCGU010000026.1, from coordinate 20,120 downwards.
CGATCCGCACGACATTCTGCGTCTGCAGGGTATCGAGGCGCTGGCCCGCTACATCGTCCAGGAAGTGCAGGAGGTGTATCGTCTGCAGGGTGTGAAGATCAACGACAAGCACATCGAGGTGATCATTCGCCAGATGCTGCGTCGCGTGGTCATCTCCGACAGCGGCGACACCGAATTCATCCAGGGCGAGCAGGTGGAGCGCGCCGACGTGCTGGAAATGAACGACAAGATGATGGCGGAAGGCAAGGAGCCGGCGCAGTACGAAAACGTGCTGCTGGGTATCACCAAGGCCTCCCTGTCCACCGACTCGTTCATCTCTGCGGCTTCCTTCCAGGAAACCACGCGCGTGCTGACCGAAGCGGCCATCATGGGCAAGAAGGACGACCTGCGCGGTCTGAAGGAGAACGTGATCGTCGGCCGTCTGATCCCGGCCGGCACCGGTCTCGCCTACCACCGCACCCGTCGCCGTCAACACCTGGGCCTGGACGCTGGCGATTCGCAGCTGTTCGATCCGGCTCCGGCCGCGCTGGAAAGCGACGACTAAGCTGGGCCTCGCGGCCAAGTGTTGAAAAAACGCTGCTCCATCAACGGTTAACGTTGCTGGGGCGGCGTTTTTTATTTGACGGTAAGCCGTTGACTAAAATATAATCCTCCGTCCTTTCTGGAGGCGTGTTGCTTCCGGGAAGCTTCAACTAGGAACTGATAGTAATGCCAACCATTAACCAACTCGTTCGCAAGGGCCGCGTCGCCATCACGGCGAAGAGCAAGGTGCCTGCGCTGGAAGCCTGCCCGCAGAAGCGTGGCGTGTGCACCCGTGTTTACACCACCACTCCGAAGAAGCCGAACTCGGCTCTGCGTAAAGTGTGCAAGGTTCGTCTGACCAACGGTTTCGAAGTCATTTCGTACATCGGCGGTGAAGGCCACAACCTGCAGGAACACTCCGTGGTGCTGATCCGCGGCGGTCGTGTCAAGGACTTGCCGGGTGTGCGTTACCACACCGTGCGCGGTTCCCTGGATACCGCTGGCGTGAAAGACCGTAAGCAAGCTCGCTCCAAGTACGGCGCCAAGCGTCCTAAGTAATTGGGACGTACTCAAGGCGGCCTGATCAACACTCAGGGTCGTCTAGTAAGTGACTGCTCCGTTGGGTAGTCATGAGCAAGTAGAGCTCAACTGAATAATTAAGGAAGTAACATGCCACGTCGCAGAGAAGTCCCCAAGCGTGAAATTCTGCCGGATCCGAAGTTCGGCTCCCAGGATCTCTCCAAATTCATGAACGTCGTGATGATCGACGGCAAGAAGTCTGTTGCAGAACGCATCATTTACGGCGCGCTGGAACAGATCGAAAAGAAAACCGGCAAGAACGCTATCGAAGTGTTCAACACCGCACTGTCCAACGCCAAGCCGGTGGTGGAAGTGAAGAGCCGCCGCGTAGGTGGTGCAAACTATCAAGTTCCTGTTGAAGTCCGTCCGTCCCGTCGTATGGCCCTGGCCATGCGCTGGCTGCGTGACGCTGCGCGCAAGCGCGGCGAAAAGTCCATGGACCTGCGCCTGGCTGGTGAGCTGATCGACGCGGCTGAAGGCCGTGGCGGCGCGATGAAGAAGCGTGACGAAGTGCACCGCATGGCAGAAGCCAACAAGGCCTTCTCGCACTTCCGTTTCTAAGCTAGTTCACTTTTTAAGGTGTAAACCGTGGCACGGAAAACCCCCATCGAGCGCTACCGTAATATCGGTATCTCCGCTCACATTGACGCCGGTAAGACGACTACTACCGAGCGTATTCTGTTTTACACCGGTGTGAACCACAAGATCGGCGAGGTTCACGACGGCGCCGCTACCATGGACTGGATGGAGCAAGAGCAGGAGCGTGGCATCACCATCACCTCCGCCGCCACCACCACGTTCTGGAAGGGCATGGGGATGCAATTCCCCGAGCACCGTTTCAACATCATCGACACCCCGGGACACGTGGACTTCACCATTGAGGTGGAGCGTTCCATGCGCGTTCTGGACGGCGCCGTGATGGTGTACTGCGCTGTGGGCGGCGTGCAGCCGCAGTCTGAAACCGTATGGCGTCAGGCTAACAAGTACAAGGTTCCGCGTATTGCCTTCGTGAACAAGATGGACCGTCAAGGTGCCAACTTCTTCCGTGCCGTAGAACAGGTGAAAACCCGTCTGCGCGGCAATCCGGTGCCTATCGTGGTGCCGATCGGCGCTGAAGACGGTTTCAGCGGCGTGGTTGACCTGCTGAAGATGAAAGCCATCATTTGGGACGAAGCCTCGCAAGGCATGAAGTTCGAATATGGCGAAATCCCGGCCGACCTGGTTGCCGTTGCCGAAGAATGGCGCGAGAAGATGGTCGAAGCCGCTGCCGAAGTCAGCGACGAGATGATGGACAAGTACTTGGGCGGCGAAGCGCTGACCGAGGAAGAAATCATCGCCGGTCTGCGCGAGCGTACCCTGAAGTGCGAAATCCAGCCGATGCTGTGCGGCTCCGCGTTCAAGAACAAGGGTGTTCAGCGCATGCTGGACGCCGTGATTGAACTGCTGCCGTCGCCGGTTGAAGTTCCGGCGATCAAGGGCGAAACCGACGGCGTGGAAGCCGAGCGTCACGCTTCCGACGAAGAGCCGTTCTCGGCTCTGGCGTTCAAGCTGATGAACGACCCGTACGTGGGCCAGCTGACCTTCTTCCGCGTCTACTCCGGCGTGGTGAAGTCCGGCGACACCGTGCTGAACTCGGTCAAGGGCAAGAAAGAGCGTATCGGCCGTATCGTGCAGATGCACGCCAACGACCGTAAGGAAATCGACGAAGTGCGCGCCGGCGACATCGCCGCCGCCATCGGCCTGAAGGAAGTCACCACTGGTGAAACCCTGTGCGCCGTTGACGCGGAAATCATCCTGGAGCGCATGGAGTTCCCGGATCCGGTGATTCACGTCGCCGTTGAGCCGAAGACCAAGGCCGACCAGGAAAAGATGGGCGTGGCCCTGAACCGCCTGGCCAAGGAAGACCCGTCGTTCCGCGTGCGTACCGACGAAGAATCCGGCCAAACCATCATTTCCGGTATGGGCGAACTGCACCTGGAAATTCTGGTTGACCGCATGAAGCGCGAATTCGGCGTGGAAGCCAACGTCGGCGCTCCGCAAGTGGCCTACCGCGAAACCATCACCAAGACGGTTACCGATGTTGAAGGTAAGCACGTTAAGCAGTCTGGTGGTAAGGGTCAGTACGGTCATGCCGTGATCACGTTGGAACCGTCCGGCGAAGGCCAGGGCTACAAGTTCTTCGACGAGATCAAGGGTGGCGTGATTCCGCGTGAATTCATTCCGTCCGTCGACAAGGGTATCCAGAACACTCTGGGTAGCGGTATCCTTGCCGGCTTCCCGGTGGTGGACGTGACTGTGCGTCTGACCTTCGGTTCCTACCACGACGTCGACTCCTCGCAGATCGCGTTCGAACTGGCAGGCTCGCTGGCATTCAAGGAAGCCATGCGCCGCGCCGGTCCGTGCATTCTCGAGCCGATGATGGCCGTGGAAGTGGAAACTCCGGAAGAGTACATGGGTGACGTGATGGGCGACCTGAACCGTCGCCGCGGCATGGTTCAAGGCATGGACGATGACGGTTTGGGTGGCAAGAAGATCAAGGCCGAAGTACCGCTGGCCGAGATGTTCGGTTACTCCACCGACCTGCGTTCCGCGACCCAGGGCCGTGCGACGTACTCCATGGAGTTCAAGCACTACTCCGAGGCTCCGAAGCACGTTGCTGAAGCCGTAATGGCCGCCAAGAAGTAATGCGCGCTGAGGCTGGCTGGCATCTCGATTTGTCCGGCCAGTCCCGATCTAATGTTCTTTAATTAAGGATTTTTGCAAAATGGCAAAAGAAAAGTTTGAGCGGACCAAACCGCACGTAAACGTAGGCACCATCGGTCACGTGGACCACGGTAAGACCACCCTGACCGCCGCTATCACCACCATTCTGTCCAAGAAGTTCGGTGGCGAAGCTAAGGATTACTCCCAGATCGACAGCGCGCCGGAAGAGAAGGCTCGTGGTATCACCATCAATACCGCGCACGTTGAATACGAAACCGAAGCGCGCCACTACGCTCACGTAGACTGCCCGGGTCACGCCGACTACGTTAAGAACATGATTACCGGTGCTGCCCAGATGGACGGCGCTATCCTGGTTTGCTCGGCCGCTGACGGTCCGATGCCGCAAACCCGCGAACACATCCTGCTGTCCCGTCAGGTTGGCGTGCCGTACATCATCGTTTACCTGAACAAGGCTGACCTGGTTGACGATGCTGAGCTGCTGGAACTGGTGGAAATGGAAGTGCGCGATCTGCTGTCTTCCTACGACTTCCCGGGCGACGACACCCCGATCGTGATCGGCTCCGCTCGTCTGGCGCTGGAAGGCGACCAGTCCGAAATGGGTGAACCGTCCATCTTCCGTCTGGCTGCTGCTCTGGACTCCTACATCCCGACTCCGGAACGCGCCATCGACAAGCCGTTCCTGCTGCCGATCGAAGACGTGTTCTCGATCTCTGGCCGCGGCACCGTGGTGACCGGTCGCGTCGAGCGCGGCATCGTCAAGGTCGGCGAAGAGCTGGAAATCGTGGGCCTGAAGGCTACCGTGAAGACCACCTGCACCGGCGTGGAAATGTTCCGCAAGCTGCTGGACCAAGGTCAAGCCGGCGACAACGTGGGTGTGCTGCTGCGCGGCACCAAGCGTGAAGACGTGGAGCGTGGCCAAGTACTGGCCAAGCCGGGTTCCATCACCCCGCACACCGAGTTCCAAGCTTCCGTGTACGTGCTGTCCAAGGACGAAGGTGGCCGTCACACCCCGTTCTTCGCGAACTACCGTCCGCAGTTCTACTTCCGTACGACCGACGTGACCGGCGCGATCAAGCTGGCTGAAGGCGTGGAAATGGTAATGCCGGGCGACAACGTGGAAATCTCCGTTGAACTGATCGCACCGATCGCCATGGAAGAAGGTCTGCGCTTCGCTATCCGCGAAGGCGGCCGTACCGTCGGCGCCGGCGTGGTTGCCAAGATCCTCAAGTAACGGAAGCGGAGATTTTTCATGTCTAGCCAAAAGATCCGCATCCGCCTGAAGGCGTTCGATTACAACCTGATCGATCGTTCCGCTCAGGAAATCGTTGAAACCGCTAAGCGTACCGGCGCCGTAGTCAAGGGCCCAGTTCCGCTGCCGACCAAGATCGAGCGTTTCAACGTTCTGCGCTCCCCGCACGTGAACAAGACTTCCCGCGACCAGCTGGAAATCCGCACTCACCTGCGTCTGATGGACATCGTAGACCCGACCGACAAGACTGTTGATGCTCTGATGAAGCTCGACCTGCCGGCCGGTGTGGATGTGGAAATCAAGCTGCAGTAATCGCTTAAGTTCAAGGGTTTGCAGGCTAAGTGCTTGCGATTCTTGAATTTTCTGTGATACATTAGCGGACTCGCCATTTAGGCGAGTCCGTTTTTGTTTTTTATGTCGTGTTTTTTATGCCGGTCAATCGCAATCGGCGCCTGAAAAAGGAAATAAACATGAGTTTAGGTCTTGTCGGTCGCAAAGTCGGCATGACCCGCATTTTTGCCGAAGATGGCGCAACCATCCCGGTAACTGTGCTGGACATGTCCGCTAACCGCGTCACGCAAATCAAAACTGCAGAAACTGACGGCTACAATGCCGTTCAGGTCACTTTTGGCTCCAAGAAGGCCAATCGTGTAAACAAGGCTGCAGCCGGCCACTTCGCCAAAGCCGGCGTTGAAGCAGGTGAGGTTCTGGTAGAGTTCGCTCTGTCCGCCGAAGCTGTCTCCAACCTGAAGCTGGGCGATGCTGTCGCTGTTGAAACCTTCTCCGTTGGTCAACTGGTTGATGTGACCGGTACCTCCAAGGGTAAGGGCTTCTCCGGTGTGATCAAGCGTCACAACTTCTCTTCCAACCGTGCTTCCCACGGTAACTCGCGTTCGCACAATACGCCGGGTTCCATTGGTCAAGCTCAGGATCCGGGTCGTGTATTCCCGGGTAAGCGCATGGCCGGTCAGTACGGTAACGTCAAGAGCACGGTTCAGTGCCTCGAGATCGTTCGTATCGACGCCGAGCGTCAGCTGATCCTGGTTAAGGGCGCAGTCCCGGGTGCCAAGAACGGCGACGTAGTCGTGCGTCCTAGCGTGAAAGCGGGTGCGTGATGGAATTGAATGTAATCAATACCCAAGGCAAGGCTGTTGGTAGCCTGCAAGTGTCCGACTCCCTGTTCGGCCGCGACTACAACGAAGCTCTGGTACACCAAGTTGTTACCGCGTTCCTGGCGAACGCCCGTAGCGGCAACCGTGCCCAGCTGACTCGTGCCGAAGTGAAGCACTCGACCAAGAAGCCGTTCCGTCAGAAGGGCACTGGTAACGCTCGTGCAGGTATGACTTCCACCCCGAACCGTCGTGGTGGTGGCCGCGCCTTCCCGAACAAGCCGGACGAGAACTTCACCCAGAAGATCAACCGCAAGATGTTCCGCGCTGGCATGGCAGCTATCCTGTCGCAACTGGTGCGTGACGAGCGTCTGATCATCGTGGACGAGCTCAATGTAGCCAGCCCGAAGACCAAGGAATTCGTGGGTACTGTGCAGCCGATGGGTCTGGAGCAAGCTCTGTTCATCACTGGCGAGCTGAACGAAAACCTGTATCTGTCTTCCCGTAACCTGCCGAACGTGCTGGTTATCGAAGCTCAACAAGCTGACCCGTACAGCCTGCTGCGCTTCAAGAAGACCGTGATCACCCGCGACGCCGTGAAGCAACTGGAGGAGCAGTGGGCATGAACCAAGAACGTCTGTTGCAAGTAATCCTTGCTCCGATCGTTTCCGAAAAGAGCACCATGATTGCTGAGAAGAACCAGCAAATGGCGTTCCGTGTTGCTAAAGACGCAACCAAGCCGGAAATCAAGGCCGCTGTTGAAATGCTGTTCAACGTAAAAGTTGAAGGCGTTTCCACTGTGAACGTCAAGGGCAAGGTTAAGCGTTTCGGCCGTAGCATCGGTCGTCGCAGTGACTGGAAAAAGGCCTACGTTAGCCTGGTTGAAGGTCAAGAAATCGACCTGACCGCTACCCCGGCCGCGGCGGAGTAAGGAGATAGAGCATGCCTATCGTTAAGGTAAAACCGACTTCCGCGGGTCGCCGTGCTGTCGTCAAGGTGGTAAACCCTGACCTGCACAAGGGTGCTCCGCACGCTGCCCTGGTTGAGAAGAAAAACTCCACCGGTGGTCGCAATCACAATGGTCACATCACCACGCGTCATCGCGGTGGTGGCCACAAGAAGCACTACCGTCTGATCGACTTCCGTCGCAACAAGGATGGCATCCCGGCAAAAGTGGAACGCATCGAATACGATCCGAACCGCACTGCCCACATCGCTCTGTTGTGCTACGCCGATGGCGAGCGCCGCTACATCATCGCCCCGCGTGGCGTGAAGGTGGGCGCGGTTCTGCTGTCCGGTTCCGAGGCTCCGATCAAGGCCGGTAACGCTCTGCCGATCCGCAACATCCCGGTGGGTACCACTATCCACTGCGTGGAAATGCAACCCGGCAAGGGCGCTCAGATGGTTCGTTCCGCTGGCGCTTCTGCAATGCTGCTGGCTCGTGAAGGCGTGTACGCTCAACTGCGTCTGCGCTCTGGCGAGATCCGCCTGGTGCACGTCGATTGCCGTGCGACCGTTGGCGAAGTGGGTAACGAAGAGCACTCCCTGCGCAAGCTGGGCAAGGCCGGTGCGACTCGTTGGCGCGGCATCCGTCCGACCGTTCGCGGTACGGCGATGAACCCGATCGATCACCCGCACGGTGGTGGTGAAGGCCGCACTGGCGAAGGCCGCGTACCGGTTAGCCCATGGGGCACTCCGGCTAAGGGCTTCCGTACCCGTCGCAACAAGCGTACCGACAACATGATCGTACGCCGTCGCTATTCCAACAAAGGGTAATTGACAATGGCACGTTCGCAGAAAAAAGGCCCGTTCGTTGACCTGCATCTCCTGAAGAAGGTAGATGCGGTACGGGCAACCAGCGACAAGCGTCCGATCAAGACCTGGTCCCGTCGTTCGACCATCCTGCCGGACTTCATTGGTTTGACCATCGCTGTACACAACGGTCGCACTCACGTTCCCGTCTATGTTTCTGAAAACATGGTCGGCCACAAACTGGGTGAATTCTCGCTGACTCGCACCTTCAAAGGCCATGCTGCCGATAAGAAGGCGAAGAAGAAGTAAGGTGAAGCGATGAGAGTATCTGCAAATCTGAAAAGTGTTCGCCTGTCGGCACAAAAGTGTCGTCTGGTGGCCGATCTGGTCCGCGGCAAGCCCGTTGATCAGGCGCTGAATATCCTGGCCTTCTCCCCGAAGAAGGGCGCGGTAATCATCAAGAAAGTGCTGGAATCTGCAATCGCTAACGCCGAACACAACGAAGGCGCTGACATCGACACCCTGCGTGTCACCAGCATCTTTGTTGACAAGGGCGCTAGTCTGAAGCGTTTCACTGCCCGTGCTAAGGGTCGTGGCAATCGCATCGAAAAGCAGACCTGCCACATCTCGTTGACCGTTGGCAATTAAGGGGTAAGAAATGGGTCAGAAGATTCATCCGACGGGATTCCGTCTTGCCGTTAACAAAAACTGGTCTTCCAAGTGGTTCGCGTCTTCGCAGAACTTCCCGGAAATGCTGAAGCAGGATATCGAAGTTCGCGAATTCCTGAAGAAGCGTCTGGGTCACGCTTCGGTTGGCCGCGTAACCATCGAGCGTCCGGCCAAGTCCGCCCGCATCACCATTCACAGCGCCCGTCCGGGCGTGGTGATTGGCAAGAAGGGCGAAGACATTGAAGTTCTGAAGCAAGAACTGCAAAAGCGCCTGGGCGTGCCGGTTCACGTGAACATCGAAGAAGTTCGCAAGCCGGAACTGGACGCGCAAATCATCGCCGACGGCATCGCTTCCCAGCTGGAAAAGCGTGTTATGTTCCGTCGCGCCATGAAACGCGCCATGCAAAACGCCATGCGTCTGGGTGCCGAAGGCATCAAGATCATGTCGTCCGGTCGTCTGAACGGTATCGACATCGCTCGCAGCGAATGGTACCGCGAAGGCCGCGTTCCGCTGCATACCCTACGCGCTGACGTGGATTACGCTACCTCCGAAGCCAAGACTACCTACGGTATCATCGGCATCAAGGTATGGGTATACAAAGGCGAGCTGAAGCCGGGCCAAGTAGTGGCTACGCCGGCAGCTCCCGAGAAGAAAATGAGAAAGGGTGCCCGCAATGCTGCAGCCAACTAGACTCAAGTACCGCAAACAGCACAAAGGCCGTAACACCGGTATCGCCACTCGTGGCAACAAGGTGAGCTTTGGTGATTTCGGTCTGAAGGCTGTTGGTCGTGGTCGTCTGACCGCGCGTCAGATCGAAGCTGCGCGTCGTGCGATGACTCGTCACATCAAGCGTGGCGGTCGCATCTGGATCCGTATCTTCCCGGACAAACCGATCACCTCCAAGCCGGCCGAAGTCCGTATGGGCGGGGGTAAGGGCTCTCCGGAGTACTATGTGGCTGAGATTCAGCCTGGCAAGATGCTGTACGAAATGGATGGCGTATCCGAGGAACTCGCTCGCGAAGCTTTCCGTCTGGCCGCAGCTAAGTTGCCGATCGCCACTGTGTTCGTAACCAAACAGGTAGGTCAGTAATGAAAGCGTCCGAACTGAAAGCCAAAACTGTTGAAGAGCTGAAGGCGGAACTGCTGAGCCTGCTGAAGGCCCAGTTTGCGCTGCGCATGCAGCACGCTACTCAGCAACTCGCCAAGACCTCTGAACTGAAGAAAGTGCGTCGCGACATCGCTCGTGTTCGTACCGTTCTGAAAGAAAAGGCAGTTTAAGATGAGCGAAACCAAAGTGGTACGTACGCTGACCGGCGTTGTGGTCAGCGACAAGATGGATAAGACCGTGACCGTACTGGTCGAGCGCAAAGTCAAGCACCCGATCTACGGCAAGATCATCCGTCGCTCCAAGAAGTTCCACGCACACGACGAAAACAACGAGTTCAAGGCCGGCGACATCGTAGTAATCAGCGAGTCCCGCCCGCTCTCGAAGACCAAATCGTGGGTGGTAACTGGCCTGGTTGAGAAATCTCGCCAGGTATAAAGCTTGCAGAGGACCTCGGTCCTCTGTATAATGGCCATCTCCTGCACTCTTCGTGCAGGAGTTCCGCCCTTACGGGGTCCAAAACTGGCCGTTTGATACGCCACAGAATGATCTGTGGCGTTTCCGCTGTTCGAGCCTGGCATCGCGCCCAAGCTAACGGCAGTGGAAAGTGACGGATAAAGTTGGATTAGAAAGGTAATCTCAAATGATCCAAATGCAGACCATGCTTGAGGTCGCTGACAACACTGGTGCGCGTCACGTTATGTGCATCAAGGTGCTGGGTGGCTCCAAGCGTCGCTATGCTAGCGTAGGTGACATCATCAAGGTGAGCATCAAGGATGCCGCTCCGCGTGGTCGCGTCAAAAAAGGCGACGTATACAACGCGGTCGTGGTACGCACTGCCAAAGGCGTGCGCCGTCCGGATGGCTCTTTGATCAAGTTTGACAGCAATGCTGCCGTACTGCTCAACAACAAGCTTGAGCCGATCGGCACACGTATCTTCGGGCCCGTTACGCGTGAACTGCGTACCGAACGCTTCATGAAGATCGTATCGCTGGCTCCTGAAGTGCTGTAAGGAGGTCACATGCGCAAAATTCGTAAAGGTGATGAAGTCGTAGTAATCACCGGTAAAGACAAAGGCAAGCGCGGTACCGTCCTGCGTGTTCTGGAAACCAAGCTGGTAGTTGAAGGCGTGAATGTCGCCAAGAAACACCAGAAGCCGAACCCGGTACGTGGCGTAGCTGGCGGCATCGTCGAGAAGACCATGCCCATCGATGCTTCCAACGTCGCGATTTTCAATCCGGCAAGCCAAAAGGCTGACCGCGTAGGCTTCAAGGTTCTTGAAGACGGCCGCAAGGTGCGCGTGTTCAAGTCCAGCGGCGAAGTTATCGGCGCCTAAGGAGCTAACATGGCACGTCTCTACGATTTCTACAAAGACAGCGTAGTGCCAGAACTGATGAAACAGTTCGGCTACAAGTCGATCATGCAAGTTCCGCGTATCGAGAAGATCACCGTGAACATGGGCGTGGGCGAAGCCGTTGCCGATAAGAAGGTAATGGAATTCGCCGTGGGCGACCTGGAAAAGATCGCCGGCCAGAAGCCGGTTGTCACCACCGCTCGCAAGTCCATCGCAGGCTTCAAGATTCGCGACAACTACCCGGTAGGTTGCAAGGTGACTCTGCGTCGCGAACGCATGTACGAGTTCCTGGACCGCCTGGTAACCATCGCTTTGCCGCGCGTTCGCGACTTCCGTGGTGTATCTGCCAAGTCCTTTGATGGCCGTGGCAACTACAACATGGGCGTTAAAGAACAGATCATCTTCCCGGAAATCGAGTACGACAAGATCGATGCTCTGCGTGGTATGAACATCACTATCACCACCACGGCGAAGACTGACGAAGAGGCCCGCGCTCTGCTGGCCGCGTTCAAGTTCCCGTTCAAGGGTTAAGCACATGGCACGACTTGCACTGATTAACCGTGAAGAAAAGCGCGTCAAGCTGGCCACTAAGTTTGCTGCCAAGCGTGAAGCCCTGATCGCCACCATCAACAACCAGAACCTCTCGGAAGAAGAGCGTTTCGCCGCCCGCCTGCAACTGCAGCAACTGCCGCGCAACGCTTCTCCGGTTCGCCAGCGTCGTCGCTGCGCCGTGACCGGTCGTCCGCGTGGTGTGTTCCGTAAATTCGGCCTGGGTCGCAACAAACTGCGTGAGATCGCCATGAAGGGCGAGATTCCGGGTGTTGTGAAGGCCAGCTGGTAATAGGAGACACATAGAATGAGCATGCACGATCCTATTTCCGATATGTTGACCCGCATCCGCAACGGCCAAACCGCTTCCAAGGTCAAGGTTTCCATGCCTTGCTCGAAGCTGAAGGTTGCGCTGGCGCAGGTGCTGAAGGAAGAAGGCTACATCGAAGACTTCGCCGTTGCCGGCGAAGAGAAGAAGCCTGTTCTTGATATCCAGCTCAAGTACTACGCTGGCCGTCCGGTGATCGAGCGCATCGAGCGCGTATCCCGTCCTGGCCTGCGCGTGTACAAGGGCTCCACCGAAATCCCGAAGGTCATGAATGGTCTGGGCGTGGCGATTCTGTCCACCTCCAAGGGCGTGATGACCGATCGCAAGGCACGCGCAGCCGGTATCGGCGGCGAACTGCTCTGCGTCGTGGCGTAAGGGGGTCAAATGTCTCGCGTAGCTAAGAATCCGGTAGCCATCCCGGCCGGCGTCGAAGTGAAGTTCGGCGCTGCAGAAGTGACTGTTAAGGGTGCCCTGGGCTCCCTGAGCACCGCTCTGTGCAACGACGTGGAAGTGAAGCTGGACAACAACCAGCTGACTTTCGCCGCCAAGAACGACAGCAAGTTCGCACGTGCCATGTCCGGCACCCTGCGTGCCCTGCTGAACAACATGGTGAACGGCGTATCGAAGGGCTTCGAGAAGAAGCTGCAGCTGGTCGGCGTGGGCTATCGTGCCCAAGCCCAAGGCGATACCCTGAACCTGTCTCTGGGTTTCTCGCACCCGGTGGCTCACAAGATGCCCGAAGGCATCAAGGTTGAGACTCCGACTCAGACCGAGATTCTGGTCAAGGGCGCTAACAAGCAGCTCGTTGGTCAGGTCGCAGCCGAAATCCGCGCTTACCGCTCGCCGGAGCCCTACAAGGGCAAGGGCGTTCGTTATGCCGACGAGGTTGTGGTTCTGAAAGAAACCAAGAAGAAGTAACTGAGGCACTGACATGGACAAGAAACAAGCTCGACTCCGCCGCGCACGTAAAACCCGTGCACGGATTGCGGAGCTCAAGATGGTGCGCCTCTCTGTGCATCGCACCAATAGCCACATTTACGCCCAGATCATTGACGAGACCGGCAGCAAGGTACTGGCCAGCGCATCTTCGCTGGAAGCAGAAGTCCGCGCCGAACTCGCCAATGGCGGCAACGTGGCAGCTGCGGCCGTGATCGGCAAGCGCATTGCCGAAAAGGCAAAAGCCGCTGGCATCGTGAACGTGGCCTTCGACCGCTCCGGTTTCAAATACCACGGTCGCATGAAGGCCCTGGCTGACGCCGCTCGCGAACACGGCCTCGTATTCTAATTCGGAGTGAAGAATGGCTAAGCACGAAATGGAAGATCGCGGCGACGGTCTGGTCGAGAAAATGATCAGCGTCAACCGCGTCACCAAAGTGGTTAAGGGCGGCCGTATCATGGCTTTCTCCGCCCTGACCGTGGTTGGTGATGGCGACGGCGGTATCGGCATGGGTAAGGGCCGTTCCAAGGAAGTTCCGGTTGCCGTACAAAAGGCAATGGAACAAGCCCGCCACAACATGGTTAAGATCCCGCTGAAGAACGGTACGCTGCAACACACCGTTATCGGCAAGCACGGTGCCACCACCGTCTTCATCCAGCCGGCCAAAGAAGGTACCGGCGTGAAGGCCGGCGGCCCGATGCGCGCGATCTTTGATGCAATGGGTGTTCACAATGTTTCGGCCAAGATTCATGGTTCCACCAACCCGTACAACGTGGTGCGTGCAACCCTGAATGGCCTGAGCAACATCAACACCCCGGCGCAAATCGCTGCCAAGCGTGGCCTGAGCGTCGAGGACATCCTGGGGGTGGGTCATGAGTAACGCCAAGACTGTCAAGGTCACTCTGGTAAAGAGCCTGATCGGTCGCCTGGAGTCTCACAAGGCTTGCGCCCGTGGTCTGGGTCTGCGCAAGATCCGCCAGACCGTCGAAGTGCTCGATACCCCTGAAAACCGTGGCATGATCAACAAGATCAGCTACCTGCTCAAATTCGAGGGCTAAGAGATGCTGCTGAACACCGTACAACCGGGCGTCGGCGCCAAGCATGCCAAGCGCCGTGTCGGCCGTGGCATTGGCAGCGGCCTGGGCAAAACTTGCGGCCGCGGCCACAAGGGTCAGAAGAGCCGTGCCGGTGGTTTCCACAAGGTTGGCTTCGAAGGCGGTCAAATGCCGCTGCAACGTCGCCTGCCGAAGCGTGGCTTCAAGTCGCTGACCGCTCGCAAGGTTGCTGAGGTTCGCCTGTCCGAACTGAACCTGCTGCCGGTCAACGAAATCGATCTGCTGTCTCTCAAGCAAGCTGGTCTGGTATCCGCTCAAGCCCTGGTGGCCAAAGTGGTTCTGTCCGGCAAGATTGAGCGCGCAGTGAAACTGCGTGGTATCGGCGCTACCGCCGGTGCCCGCGCTGCCATCGAAGCTGCCGGCGGCAGTATTGAATAAGGCATTTATCTGTGGCGAATACTTCTCTAGTGGCAAATGCCAATAAGTTTGGTGATCTGAAACGTCGCATCTGGTTCCTGATTGGCGCGCTGATCGTTTTCCGTATCGGTGCCCACATTCCGGTTCCGGGCGTCAATCCTGCCGAGCTAGCGAAGTTGTTCCACACATCGCAGACGGGCCTGCTCGACATGTTCAACATGTTCTCGGGCGGCGCCCTCTCGAGGTTTACCGTGTTTGCCCTGGGCATCACGCCGTATATCTCGGCTTCCATCATTCTGCAGTTGGCGGCGGAAGTGATTCCGACGCTGAAACAGCTGAAGAAGGAAGGCGATGCGGGACGTCGCAAGATAACCCAGTACACGCGTTATGCCACTGTGGCGCTGGCGACTTTCCAAAGTTTCGGCATCGCGGTGATGTTGTACAAGCAGCCAAACCTGGTGATGACTGCTCAGTGGGAGTTTTATCTGACATCCGTAGTGTGTCTGGTTACCGGTACCATGTTCTTGATGTGGTTGGGTGAACAGATCACCGAGCGGGGTATCGGCAACGGTATCTCGTTGATCATCTGCGCGGGTATCGCTTCAGGTGTTCCGGCTGCCATTGGTAAAACCCTGACTCTGACCAGTCAGGGCTCTTTGCCCATTCCGTTTGCCATCTTGCTGTTTGTCGCAGTGATCCTGGTGACTTTCGTGGTGGTCTACGCCGAGCGTGGCCAGCGCAAAGTTCTGGTGAACTATGCCAAGCGTCAGGTGGGCAACCGCGTCATGCAGGGCCAGAGCACGCATTTGCCGCTCAAGCTCAACATGGCGGGGGTGATTCCTCCGATCTTTGCCTCCAGCATCATCCTGTTCCCGGCCACCGTTATCGGCTGGTTTGGCCAGGGCGAGCACATGTCTTGGCTGAAGGGCGTGGCTGACAAGCTGCATCCGGGTCAGCCGATCTATGTGCTGCTGTACGCGGCGGCGATCATCTTCTTCTGCTATTTCTACACGGCGCTGGTTTTCAGCCCGAAGGAAACGGCTGACAACCTGAAGAAGAGCGGGGCGTTCATCCCGGGCATCCGTCCAGGTGAGCAGACTTCTCGTTACATTGAGAAGATCATCCTGCGGCTGACACTGATCGGTGCGATCTACATCACGCTGGTCTGCCTGATGCCGGAATTCCTGATCCTGAAGTGGAACGTACCGTTCTACTTCGGCGGTACATCGCTGCTGATCATGGTGGTGGTGACCATGGACTTCATGGCGCAGGTGCAGTCCTATGTGTTGTCGCATCAATACGAGAGCTTGCTGAAGAAGGCTAACTTCAAAGGCAACGCCCTTACCCGCTGACACACGAGTTCACACTGGGTTATATGGCTAAGGAAGACACTATCCAGATGCAAGGCGAGATCTTGGAAAATTTGCCTAGCGCAACTTTCAAGATCAAGCTCGAAAATGGACACGTGGTACTCGGGCATATCTCTGGAAAGATGCGGATGCACTACATCCGCATCCTGCCAGGTGACAAGGTGACTGTGGAGTTGACTCCATACGATCTGTCCCGCGCCCGAATTGTGTTCCGCGCGAAGTAACGCATTCGCTCTTTTAGGATTTGAAAGGATCTGAACATGCGAGTACAGCCTTCTGTAAAGAAGATTTGCCGTAATTGCAAAATTATTCGTCGCAATCGCGTGGTTCGCGTGATCTGCACGGACCCGCGTCACAAGCAAAAGCAAGGCTAACATTTGTTAGACCTGGATTTGCGTGATACAATCGCAAACTTTTCAAGGTCTTAAGGCTTAAGGAAAGAGTATGGCCCGTATTGCAGGGGTAAATATCCCCAATCATGCGCATGCCGTTATCGGCCTGCAGGCAATTTTCGGCATCGGTCAGACTCGCGCGCAGCAAATTTGTGCTGCTGCTGGCGTGAATCCCTCCACCAAGGTGAAGGATCTGACTGAAGCTGAAATGGAAACTCTGCGTGATCAAGTGGCTAAGTTCACCGTTGAAGGTGACCTGCGTCGCGAAATCACCATGAGCATCAAGCGTCTGATGGACATGGGCTGCTATCGCGGCTTCCGCCATCGTCGCGGCTTGCCGTGCCGCGGTCAGCGCACTCGCACTAACGCGCGTACCCGTAAGGGACCGCGTAAGGCGATCGCCGGCAAGAAGTAATCTTAAGGAACACAGAGAATGGCTAAAGCAAACACAGCTGTCCGTGTACGTAAAAAAGTGCGCAAGTCTGTTAGCGAAGGTATCGTGCACGTGCACGCTTCGTTCAACAACACCATCATCACTATCACCGACCGTCAAGGCAATGCACTGTCTTGGGCTACCTCTGGCGGCGCTGGTTTTAAGGGCTCGCGCAAGAGTACACCCTTTGCCGCTCAGGTAGCTGCAGAGCACGCTGGTAAAGTTGCCCAAGAATACGGTGTGAAGAACCTCGAAGTTCGTATTAAAGGCCCGGGCCCGGGTCGTGAATCCGCTGTTCGCGCACTCAACTCGCTGGGCTTCAAGATCACCAGCATCTCCGACGTGACGCCGGTACCGCACAACGGTTGCCGTCCGCCCAAAAAACGTCGTATTTAATTCGGAGAGTGTGAGAACATGGCACGTTATATTGGCCCGAAGTGTAAGCTCGCTCGTCGTGAAGGCACCGACCTTTTCCTGAAGAGCGCGCGTCGTGCACTGGATTCCAAATGCAAACTGGACACCGCTCCTGGTCAGCATGGCGCCCGTCGCGGCCGCCTGTCCGACTATGGCGTTCAGCTGCGTGAAAAGCAGAAAATCCGCCGCATCTACGGCGTACTCGAGCGTCAGTTCCGCAACTACTTTGCGGAAGCTGTTCGCCGCAAGGGCTCCACGGGTGAAAACCTGCTGAAGCTGCTTGAGTCCCGCCTGGACAATGTTGTATATCGCATGGGCTTTGGCTCCACTCGCGCCGAAGCGCGCCAGCTGGTCAGCCACAAGGCTATCGTTGTGAACGGCCAGGTTGTGAACATTCCGTCCTACCAGGTTAAAGCCGGTGACGTAGTGTCCGTCCGCGAAAAAGCCAAGAAGCAGGCTCGTATCGTCGAAGGCCTGGCTCTGGCTGAGCAAGGCGGCTTCCCGACTTGGGTGTCCGTTGACTCCAAGAAAATGGAAGGCGTCTTCAAATCCGCTCCGGAACGTTCCGAACTGTCTAGCGATATCAACGAACAACTCGTTGTGGAATTCTACTCCAAGTAATCGCTAGCTCTTAGGGAATGACTATGCAAAACAGCGCTTCGGAATTTCTGAAACCTCGTCTGATTGACGTACAGCCGGTTTCCGCCACCCACGCTCGCGTGTCGATGGAGCCGTTCGAGCGCGGCTACGCCCATACCCTGGGCAATTCGCTGCGCCGTATTCTGCTGTCGTCGATGCCGGGCTATGCTCCGACCGAAGTGACTATCGCTGGCGTTTTGCATGAGTATTCCGCACTTGATGGCGTGCGGGAGGATGTCGTTGACATCCTCCTCAACCTCAAGGGCGTAGTGCTTAAGCTGCATGGTCGCGACAGTGTCGTGCTGACCTTGAAAAAGGAAGGCGAGGGCGCTGTCTTGGCTAGCGATATCGAGCTGCCGCACGACGTGGAAGTGATCAATCCGGAACACGTGATTTGTCACATCTCCGCTGGCGGCAAGATCGACATGGAGGTCAAGGTGGAGAAGGGCCGCGGCTATCAGCCGGTGTCCGTCCGCACCAGCCATGACGACAACCGTTCCATCGGTACCATCCAACTGGACGCTTCCTTCTCGCCGGTTCGCCGCGTGAGCTTTGCTGTGGAAAGCGCCCGTGTGGAACAGCGTACCGACCTCGACCGCCTGGTTCTCGACATCGAGACCAATGGCGTCATCGAGCCGGAGCAGGCTGTGCGCAACGCAGCCCGCATCCTGATGGATCAGCTGTCGATCTTTGCAGATCTCCAAGGCACAGCGGTTGAAGAAGTCGTTGAAAAGGCGCCGCCGATCGATCCGATCCTGCTGCGTCCGGTAGACGATCTTGAACTGACGGTCCGTTCGGCCAACTGCCTGAAAGCAGAGAACATTTATTACATCGGCGATCTGATCCAGCGTACCGAAACCGAGCTTCTGAAGACACCGAACCTCGGCCGCAAGTCGCTGAACGAGATCAAGGAAGTTCTCGCTTCCAAGGGCCTGACTCTCGGCATGAAGCTCGAGAACTGGCCTCCGGCTGGTCTGGAAAAGCCGTAAGTTTGAGACTAAAGGACATTAACAATGCGTCATCGTTACAGTAATCGTAAACTGAACCGCACGACCAGCCATCGTCTGGCGATGCTGCGCAACATGGCCAACTCGCTGCTGAAGCACGAAGTTATCGTGACCACGCTGCCGAAGGCCAAGGAACTGCGTCGTGTGGCCGAGCCGCTCATCACGCTCGGCAAAAAGCCGTCTCTCGCCAACCGTCGTCTGGCGTTCGACCGCACCCGTGACCGCGAAATCGTGGTTAAACTCTTTGACGTGCTCGGCGCGCGCTACGCTACCCGCAACGGTGGTTACGTGCGTATCCTGAAGTACGGTTTCCGCAAGGGCGACAACGCCCCGATGGCTCTGGTAGAGCTGGTGGACCGTCCGGAAGATGCCGTTGCCGTTGAAGACAACTCCGCCGAGTAATCGACGCAGTTGCAGAAAAAAGCCAGCTCACTTGAGCTGGCTTTTTTCATGCCTGCTGCCTGGCGCAATAGTCCGCGCAGGCGCGAAAGCTAGAAGATAGACAAGCCGGTTTGCGTGGTAAAGCGATCCAGCGCCTCCAAACCCAGCACCGAATTGCCGCGGCTGTCCAGTTGCGGGCTCCATACCGCGATGCTCATCTTGCCCGGGATCACCGCCAGCAAGCCCCCGCCTACGCCGCTCTTGACCGGCAAGCCAACACGATAAGCGAATTCGCCAGCGGCATCGTAGGTGCCGCAGGTCAACATGACGGCATTCACCTGTTTGGCCTGGCTGCGGCTCAGGTATCGTTCACCGGTCAGCGGCGACACGCCATGGTTAGCGAGAAAGAGGCCGGCGCGCGCCAGCTCGCGGCAGGTCAAAGCGATGCTGCAGCTATCGAAGTATTGCTCCAGCACGGTCTGCACCGCGTGTTCGATATTGCCGTAACTTTTCATGAAGTGGGCCAAGGCCGCATTGCGGTCGCCGTGCTCGCGCTCCGATGCGGCAATGACAGGATCGGCATCCAGCTTAGGGTTGCCGGTTTCCTGGCGCAGCCAATGCAGCAGATGGCGATGGGCGTCGCCGAAGTGGCCCATGGCGCGATCGGTGACGACCAGGGCGCCGGCATTGATGAAGGGATTGCGCGGGATGCCGTGCTCGTATTCCAGCTGCACCAGCGAGTTGAAGGGGTTGCCGGACGGTTCCTTGCCGACATGGCGCCACAGCGTCTCCCCGTCGGCTTGCAGCGTCAGCGCCAGCATGAAGGCCTTGCTGATGCTTTGCATGGAAAACGGCGTGTCGGCGTCGCCGCAGGCGAATTGCTGCCCATCCAGCGTATGGATGGCGAAGCCGAACTGGTGCGGGGCGACCGAGGCCAGAGCGGGGATGTAGTCGGCTACCCGGCCTTGATCGTAGAAAGGCAGCACTTGCTGCCGGATATCTTCAATAAGCGCTTGCAGATTCATCGACAGATTTTAATCATGGCCTGGGCTGCCAGTCTAGGGGCTGTTGACGTTTGGTGAGTGGATCGCGTTTGCGCCGATTTGGGCCGGAAGCAAGGCGCGCAGTCCGACG
>NZ_JAUCGU010000025.1:0-55815 GCF_059916625.1 Chromobacterium sp. CCUG 76385 | reverse complement strand
AGCAGATACAACCTGTGCATTGTTTGCAGGAAGCGGTGGGGAGAGGCTACCAACTTACAATTGGGACATAGCCTTTTATATCGCTGAGAACCTAAGCGTAGTGAATCCATCAGGAGCAGATCGCGCGACAGCATAAGGCGGAAGGCTTCTTCGACAGCGGTGTCACTCCCTGGGGGGGCTCCGCAGGCTAACGTCAGCGTTCTGGGGGTGACTTCGAAGGAGCGGATAGGGCTGGCATCGCCATCCGGACCGATGGCCAAGAAATAATCGACGAGCCGTTTCTCCCAGGCATCAAAAGTATGAGGTAAGTCCAAAGTAATTCATCCCGGTTGCAACCCGATGCTCCTCAGTCGTTCTAACTGTCAGTTATTTCTGCGATGCGAGTCGACGAAACCAACGATTGTCATCAATGTACTTACATCAGAACGGCCAAGCTTTGCACGTCCATCCTCGGGCACAACAAAGCCGGCGATGTTGTGACCTCTACAAGGAAAACTGGTGCCGAATGATTGCATGAAGCCAGCCTCAGATTCATGCCATCTGCTTACGCATGATAACAGTGATGTTGTAACGAGTGAACGAGAACGAACAGACCAAAATGGTTGATACAGTTTCTACCGAAGTGCGGAGTAAAGTGATGGGTAAGGTGCGAAGCAAGAACACCGAGCCTGAGCTCCTTGTACGCTCTGCATTGCATCAGCTGGGAATTCGGTTTCGTCTCCATCGCAAGGATCTGCCAGGCCAACCAGATATTGTCCTACCACGCCACCGACTTGCCATTTTTGTCCATGGATGCTTTTGGCACCGCCATCAAGGATGCAAGCATGCCTCGATGCCAAGTAGCAATGTTGCTTACTGGGAGTCCAAATTTGTGGCAAATGTCTCCCGTGACATTCGGAATCGCGCAGCCCTAGAACAGCAAGGCTGGTCTGTCATCGTGATCTGGGAATGCGAAGCAAGAGACGCTGGTTGTCTCCAAGGCATACTTGAGCGGCTTCCACTTAGGACTAAGTTGGATAGACAGTAAAGCGAGCCCGAGCAACTCTTGTATGTGTGTCAAAATATTGACGCCATTTCCCCTATCGGCTACCTTGATGCCATTTGGAGGTGTCAATGCGTGTAGTGGATCTCTTTGCCGGCTGCGGCGGGCTTAGCAAAGGCTTAGAAAATGCAGGCTGCGAGCTCACTCTGGCAGTGGAAAACTGGGAGGCTGCACGCAAAGTTTATGAAGAAAACTTTGACCACCCTGCGCTCGATCTTGATCTGAGTGGCGTCAAAGAAGCTACGAAAGTCATCGCAAAAGAGCGTCCTGACATGATCGTGGGCGGCCCTCCGTGCCAAGAGTTCTCCTTTGCAGGCAGCCGGGTGGAAGGCCCGCGAGCCCGACTGACTATCAATTTTGCTGAAATCATTGACTCGGTCAAACCGAAGTGGTTTGTGCTGGAGAATGTGCAGGGAATCCGGAATAGCGCAACCTGGATTGAAGCGCGAAAAATCTTGGAAGATGGGGGCTACGGCATTACCGAAAGTGTTCTCAATGCCGCGTACTTTGGTGTCCCACAGAAGCGGCACCGTTTCTTTGCGATCGGATGCCTCGGGGAAACCCACGATTTTCTTGTCGACCAACTGGAAGCCAAGCAATCGGAAGAGCCACTAACTGTCAGGCAGTATGTGGGTGATGAGTTTGGGATTGATTTCTATTATCGACACCCTAGAAACTGGGGGCGCCGTGGCGTGTTTTCCCTCGATGAAGCCTCCCCTACGATTCGTTCAACCAACCGAAATGTCCCTCCTGGGTACTCCCCTCATCCAGAAGATGCGGGCTCTCATCTTGAGGCAAGGGCTCTGACCACCGCAGAACGGGCAAGAGTGCAGACTTTTGAACGCACATTTACGTTTCTAGGCACGGACACAGCTCTGAACACTATGATTGCGAATGCAGTCCCAGTAAATCTGGCAGAACACATCGCGATCACTATCCTGCGCCATGAAAAGGAACAGGCTATGTACAGCGATTTAGCATTCCGCAAATGGCTAGCATCCTCGCAGCACTACACCCCTCGAACTGCCGGAAACATTGTCTCGCGGCTGAAGCGTGCTTCACGGATTTTACACACGGACAAGCTTTCTATCGATCCTTTGGATGTTATTCATGCACTCGAACGAAGTGGAGAATTTGTCAATCTGCCATCCAGCGTGAAATCACAAATAAAAAAGGCGATTCGGCTGCATGCGGAATTCCATCAAAGATAAGACTATTCAGGCAGTCTTGCAGGTGTATTCGTAATTGAGATCAATGTCGTAGCCTGCGCGAACGTTGAGACCGGTCCTGAGCAGGCATGCGGTCAGTCCGCCAACTCCACAGAAAAGGGAAATTGTCTCGCTGCGAAATATGATCATTAAGCAATCGTAGACGGTCCCTCATCCCTGCTTAGCATTGTCGAGCCGGCGTTTGTCCATCCATGCTAGCCAGCCAGCGCGATGAGCATGAGCATCGTGTAGTGCATGATGCCAAGGCCTATCAGATTGTGCGTGATAAGCGCTCACTGCTTGGTCGAAAACCGTCGTGTCGATCAACGGACGTAAGTCGAGCCAGCCTGACAGATTGGCCGGCCAAGGTCCACCAATCAACCCTCCCAAGACCTCGCGGTCAAACTGGCTATCACACGCGATCGTCACACTTCGTGGCAGGGTGGCGAACCAGGCACGTAGTCGGACGGCCAGGTCGAGGCGCTTGACTATCGCTCCTTCGATCTGGCCCAACAGGGGCCACACTGTCGAGCGCACGAAAGCATTGCAGCGATCGCGGTCGAAGTCTTGTAGTTCCGCGTAGAAAACGTGCTGACCGTCCTCGGACACCATACCGATGCTGATCGGCTCGCGGTCGGCGAAGTCGGCAAATTCGGTGTCGAGAAAAATCAACATACGTAACCTCCATCACCGATAGTCTTACATGGTCATGTTTCGGGGGAACCGTGCCATTTAAGGAAGCCTTGAACGTCTTGCCTAAAAAACAGATATATTGTGCCCCCATCCACCGTCGGCCCCGTCACCGGAATAACCCCTCGATTGATCAGTGCGCGCGCAGCGGATTTCCTGCCGTAGCCCGTCATCTCCTCAAGGGCCCGTCCCCAGACATAGCGCGACTTGAACCTATCCAGTGTAGCCTTGGGCAAGCTCAATCCTGCCGTTCTTTCCGGCGGGAGCAAGCCATGCAGAAATCCATGGTCACGCAGCCAATGCAGAGCATAGTCTTTTAGGCCTAGGTAACGGGCAGCAAGCTTCATCGTGAAGAATGGCTGTGTTTGCAGGCGAGCGGTAAACCAGGTCTCAAACTGCTGCTTATCGAGCAGCAAGCCCCTGATCCCATGGTGGCAGGGGTCTCGTGCGATGCAGTCGAGTTCGCCAGCCTGGATGGCGGTCAGCAGGGTAACAAGGTCGGCTCCATGGCGGCTTCTGGCGCGGCAAATCTTTTCCAGCGAGATCACGCTGCCACAATCGGGGGTCTCATGAATCTGGATGTTCAGCCCACCCAATAACCTATCAAGGTTGGACTTTTCGAATGCCCATTGGAGGCGACGTTCATTGCCCCCTTCCGGTTGATAAACTGCGGCGAGCAGTCCGACTTTAACGAATAGTCGTACGCGTGGGATGGTGGTCGCCAGGTATTCCGCAGCCTCAGCGAGTGTGAACAGCTTTCCCGCACAACCTTGCTTGAAGCGCAGGACCGACTGTCGGTCGATGACCAGAAACCTCAACTCTCCCTTGGATTGCTGATACCAGCCTTGTATGTGCCCTTGATTGACGAGGGTGATCAACTTCTTACGGGTAATACCAAGCATTTCCATGGCTTCTTTGGCTAGGATGGTCGGATGCTCGGCGGCAATGTCGTCTGCAAACCGATGCCGATCAGCGATGACTCCTTTCCAGTGCTCAGAAACAAACCGTTCGAATTCATGACGGACGAAATGAAGCTCCGGATGGCTGAGGGCACGATTGAGGGCAAGCAGCTGAGCGCCCACGAATCGGTACATGTGCAGCGCATGTGCTTGCGATTGGTCACACGAGTCCAGCATGAACGAATGAAAGGCCTGGGGCCAATGCGTGAGCATCTGGGCTGCACAATCGAGTACGGGAAATGCGACGGCAATACGATGGTGGTCCGGTACCTTGAGCGATTTCTTGAGCTCCCGGTAGCGGCCGTTGCAACCGAGAGCCCAAAGCAGATCGAGAAAACGTGGCAGGCGGACATCAGCCAACAATTGGGCCAAGCCGACCTCTACGGGGTGGGGAGGTTTGGAATTTGTATCGGAATTGGTTGCCTCGGCGAGTTTGATGCTGATCAGCTGGGCAATCTGTATCACGCTGTCGGATACGGCAGTGAGTGGGCCGACAGTAAGCGCCTGCCCACAACGACAGTGTGTCAGGCCTCCGCTGTACCACCCGACGGGCTGGTTGCATGACGGGCATTGTTCATGAAGTAGTCGTTGGTGATTTGGGCAGGCAACCTGCAGGGTGACCAGCCACTCGGCTTTCCAGCAACCGTCTTCCCGCAAGCAATCTGGGCACCACCGACGATGATCAAGGCTCCAGTAAGTAGACTTGATGCCAAGCTTCTTGTTGGGTTGAATCGGCAAGTCGGAGCTTGATGGGCCCCATAGGTTTTGTTGCAAATCTGGGCCGTGGCCGGTGGCCAGTTTTACAAACTCCTCAAAACTCTGTGCTGGCATGCCGATGTGCTTGCGGTAATTCTGCAGCCGCGGCAGTGACTGAAAATCATTGGCTGCCCCCAGGCGCAGCAGATAGCCGATCGCACTTTCGGATGGTTTCGGTAAGGGACGAATAGGAAGAAGCGGAATCATCACAATAACCCCCGCCAGTGCTACTAGCGGGGGCTCCTATGGTTAGATTGCTGAGGAGGCCATAGCGGAGAAGGCCGTCGTGGCGAAGAGCTCGTTCGCCTTGTTCAATTGCCGGCGAACAAATTTCTTATGGAACGGGTTCAACGCCCCCACGCCTTCAGCCCACAGGTTCTGGCGAAATGACTCCTCAAGCATCCAGTTTTCGACAGCTTTCTTCCCGTGCTCTAGACGGATCTCCATTGCGCCAATCAGCAGCTTGCTGAGGTAGCCTATCAGCCCATTCGTGGCGTAGAACAGCCGGTACAGCATATCCCCATCGTAGAGGCCGATTGGGGTGCCACCGTGGATTTCGCTATCAAACCAGCTGACCACTCCGGCGAAATCGGCCGCCGAGTCTTCGTCCTCGACCGAAAATGGTGTGAGATGATGCACACCATCCAAGCGCCGGCGCAGCTGCTCGTTGGTGCTCAGAAGAGCTTGCCCGTAGGGAAGCCCTGCAAGCACAACAGGGATCTCAATCTGGTTGAGCAGGGTTTTGAGCCACTCGGTCTCATTATTTGATCCGAAGCTGCGTTTGGTGGCACCGAGCAAGTGCTGTACCTCGTCCAGCATCAACAATTCGACTTTGAGTTTCTGCAGTGAGGAAATGACCCGGTCGGTCTTTTCATTGACGGTGCCTCGGTAAGCCATTGGGACTCCCATGGCCTTCAAGATATCCTCGGCTACGCTGCGTACGGTCGGTGAGGATTTGATCTCGACACGCAGTACGGGAATTCGCCGGAACTCGGTTTCCTCGATCTCCGGGAAGTAGCGGACGTACTCCTCCAGCACCGAGCTTTTGCCGGCCCCAGAAGGGCCAAGGATCATCAGGTGGCGGGGACGATTACCGGCAAGTGCCATCTTGTGAATCCTGATAATGCGCCGGTACGCTTCCTCAAAAGTAGGAAAGAGAAGGCGCTGCTTTTCGATGGCTTTGATCACGTCATATACATCTGCGGTGCCGGCGATCATGTCTGTGGTGGGGGCGATCATGGTTGACCTCCTTTTCCCAGAGGGTGGCTGCTCGTCTTGAATTGCCGTGGAGTCACGGGTGGCCGGGCCTGCTGAACGGCTTTTAGAGGTGCTGGTTCTGCATCTAGCGTTGCTGTCGGAGCCTGCTGAGAGTTGGTCCCAGACAATCTAGCTGCCCGTTTGCGGTTTTTGAGCTTCTTGCTGGCAAGCTGCTCTCCGATTACCTGACGAATCCGTTCTTTGGCTTGGGCACGCTTCAGGGGATCTGTTTCGGATAGACCAGCTTCGCGCAATTCCTGACAAATGAGCTGATGGACTTCCAGGCGCAGGCCAGAGGCGTAATCGAATTCGACTGCCGGTACTTTAATGGCTTCACCGGAGCCAGGATGGACAACGTAGATGTGGCCAAGGTCGGCTCGGTTGTAGCGAACCTGTACGGTTACCTTCTCGCCGTACTGATGGCGGATCGGATAGACCTCCCGGCTGTTGTAGCGTAGGTTGAACAGCTCGACACCGTAGTGCCAAAGTACCCGTTCTTCACCCTCGGTCAACGCAACATCCAGCACTTTCAAATCAGGTAACGCCGGCGGGTTGTCATGGATGCCGTCCTGCCACATCCCCAGCGGCGTACGCTTGAGGCCACGATGGAACTTGACCGAGTACACGTCGACAATCCAGATGTGCAGGGCATGCATCAGTTCGTCAAATGTGGCCACGGCGGTTTTCAGTGGGTTGTATCCATGCCGTTCCATCCAGTTGGCAAGGCTGGTCCCGGCCTGTGCATGCAGAAAGTTGCGAGAGATTGAGCCCAAGGCTCGCTCGATCATTCCTTTGAAGTAAGGCTTTCGCTTTGGGCAGAACTGCAGAATGATGCCCAGTTCGAAGCAAGCTTGCTCAAGGGCACGGCTATGAAATTCCAAGCCATTGTCGCAGACCAAAATCTGCATGAGTCCGAAGCAGGGCCAAGTGCCCTCGACGCGCGGATAGCGTTCGCTTACATAAGACTTTGGCAGAATGGCATTCCGTAGGCAGCCGAACACTGCTTCGGTACTAGGACCTCCGAAGCTGACGTAGATGCCGAGGATCATCCGGCTCTTGCGGTCGATGATGACAGTCAGCCACGGCCGGCCGAGTGGCATACCGGTTTTTTCGTCTACGACAAACAGATCTACCGGTGTGTGGTCGACTTCAGCAGCTTCCAGGATGAACTCGGCCTTGGGAGTAGCCAGGCTGGTACGAAAGCGTAGAGATGCTTCTTGCTTACCAAATTTGGCCACAGCTTGCTCGTAAGCTGGATACGCCAAAACAGCACGCCGCACAGTATGGTAACTTGGTAAGTTTAAGCACTCTCCACTTATGCGCAGCCGGTTCAACTTATCAATTTCGACTCGCAGCGCATCATGGAGGTCCACAATGCTGCATCCTGCAGCAACCAGATAGCGAGTTTCTATTAACTCGATCAGAGCCTCCTGCACCGCCATCGGAAAGCGGCATCCAAACCAGCCACGGGACTGAGGTTTTTCCAGCAAGGCAAGTGGGTGGCTATCATGCTTAAGCTTTAATTTGAACCATCGATAAAAAGATATCGCGCTTGGTACCTTGGGATCACCAAGCTTTCTAGCAATTTGCTCCAGGAGGGGTTTTAACTTAGCCGGAGTGAATACGATCTTCTCGGCCATACTCGAAAGTGCATCCAGGTAGCTTTTCCTCCTCATGGCATCATCTACCAAACGCTGAGGGCAACTGTACAACAATGTGACTGCAGGGAGTTTTGGCGTTTTGTCAGCGGAAAGGTTGGCAAGCGAATGCGATGTAATTCGCCCGGCAAGCCACATCTCGAGTAATTGCTCTTTAGTATGCTGAAATACCTCTAGCGAAGCTGTATCCTCTAGAGTCACTAAGTTACTATTCTTGATTACCCGGGAAACTGAGACCTCGCGCCGATCCAGCAAAAATGAGCTTCCTTTGTTAAAGCGCGTCGACGAAGACATAATTAGTCTCCTGCTTTTTCAATAAGATCATCGAATCCTTGGTAATAGGCTGGTCAAAATCACAACTCAATTCACCATGGGCTAAAAGTCGGAGAATGGAATCTGTTTTCCCCAGCTGCACTTCTAGTTCCCCCAAAGTAACTGGGGAGTGGTTGCCATGGAATGACATCAACAGTTGATATATTTCCCGTACCTCTCTGGGGAGGGGCTGGCGAAGAAAACGGTGCAACCTCTTCAGATTTTCCAACCTGTAGGGCGTGCGGATAGTCTCACTTGAAAGCACAATGAACTGGTGACCTTGCCGGTACATCGCTTCGCGGATGTACAGTAGCTTTTTTCGGACATCTGTCTTTGCCAGGGACCGGGCTGGCTTCACTTCGACGACCAAGGTACTGCCATCAATCAGAATGAAAGCGTAGTCCGGTGTGTAGCGGCGGATCTTGTTACCCATTGCATACTGAAGCCTGAAGGGTTGCTCCCTGATATCGATCACCTGTGGTGCAAACTCGCATATAAACAGGGTGTCTCGCTCAAGCAGCTGTTCGAATGGGATCATCCGTTTCGCTTTTACAGAAGGGAAAAGCCCACGAATGATCGTCCCTGTGGGTGCAACGACTTGGCGTGCAGGTGAATGAGCTTCTCTCTGCCGACCTGACCATGGGCCAGTGGCATATATTTGATTGGTCATGACTCTCTCCGGTTCGTAGGCGAGAGGACGTGGTCGTACCTCTCGACGCAACGAGTTCGCTTAAAAAAGGCAAACGGGAGCTTGACCTTGGGAGGCGAGGGAACGATACTTGGCTTGTCTAGGGCCTTTATGTATCGAGCTAGACTCGCATTCCTAAAGGATCAAGCGGGGGCGGGTGCGAGAGCACCCGCCCTCTCTTTTTTGCCAGCTTGGAAGATTTGACAAAGTCCTTATTCCGCTAACAGCCCTCCTTCTTCTTTGGCGCTTGGTGTTAAGTTTTATAGTAGCCACATTGGGCGTTTTTACAGGTGGAATATATTAGACGCTGTCGCGAATATTTCCAATTAAATTATGTCTATTTTTGCAGTTCGGATTAATTTCCAACGAAATAGTGGAATAAATAAATTAGAGTACTATATAAAAAGTCAGAAATTTAGACCTCGCCTTGCGAGCAGGCTTGGTTGGAATAGATTTCTAGTGGGAATGTTTCACGCATAAAAAAAGCCCCGACCTAGAAGTCGGAGCTTTTCCCAAACGAGCACTTGGTTTTTCACCTAGATGCTCAAAATTTTCACGAACTATGCAAACCTACACCAGTGTCTGGACCAAATCTTACTCCGGACGCATATGCGGGAACAAGATCACATCCCGAATAGAAGGCGCATCCGTCAACAACATCACCAAACGGTCGATGCCGATGCCACACCCGCCCGTCGGCGGCAGGCCGTATTCCATCGCGCGGATGTAGTCCGCATCGTAGTGCATCGCCTCGTCATCGCCCGCATCCTTCTGCGCCACCTGCGCCTGGAAGCGCGCGGCCTGGTCTTCCGGATCGTTCAACTCCGAGTAGCCGTTGGCGTGCTCGCGGCCCACGATGAACAGCTCGAACCGCTCGGTCAGGCCCGGCTGGGTGTCGGAGCCGCGCGCCAGCGGCGAAACTTCCACCGGGTAGTCGATGATGAAGGTCGGGTTCCACAGCAGCGATTCCGCGCATTCCTCGAACAGCGCCAGTTGCAGGCTGCCCAGGCCCGGCGCCGGGGGCAGCTTGCCGCCCAGGCGCTTGATCTCGCTGGCCACCCAGGCCGCGTCGGACAGCTGCGCGTCGGTGTATTGCGGGTTGTAGTGTTTGATCGCGCCCACGATGGTGAAGCGGTCGAACGGCTTGCCCAGGTCCACTTCCTTGCCTTGGTAGGTGACGGTGGTGGAGCCGCAGGAGACCAGCGCACACTCGCGGATGATGGTTTCGGTCATGTCCATCATGCGCTGGTAGTCGCTGTACGCTTCGTAGAACTCGATCATGGTGAACTCGGGGTTGTGGCGCGTGCTCATCCCCTCGTTGCGGAAGTTGCGGTTGATCTCGAACACGCGTTCCAGGCCGCCCACCACCAGGCGCTTCAGGTACAGCTCCGGGGCGATGCGCAGGTACAGAGGCATGTCCAGGGCGTTGTGGTGGGTGACAAACGGCTTGGCCGACGCGCCGCCCGGAATCGGGTGCATCATCGGGGTTTCCACTTCCAGGTAGCCTTCGCCCACCATCACGTCGCGCACCTTCTGGATGATCTTGGAGCGTTTGATGAAGGTGTCGCGGCTTTCCTCGCTCATGATCAGGTCGGCGTAGCGCTGGCGGTACTTTTGTTCCTGATCGGTCATGCCGTGGAATTTTTCCGGCAGCGGACGGATGTTCTTGGACAGCAGGCGCACTTCCGTGGCTTGCACGGTCAGTTCGCCGGTTTTGGTTTTGAACAGCACGCCCTTGACGGCGATGATGTCGCCCATGTCCCAGCGCTTGAAGTCGGCGTAGACGTCTTCGCCCACGTTGTCGCGGGAGATGAAGGCCTGGATGCGGCCGCTGACGTCCTGCATGGTGGCGAAGCTGGCTTTGCCCATCACACGTTTAAGCATCATGCGGCCGGCGACGGCGACTTCGATTTTCTCGGCTTCCAGCGCTTCGGCTTCTTTGCCGGCGTGGTCGTCTTGCAGCGGTTTGGCGAAGTGGCTGCGTTTGAAGTCGTTGGGGTAGGCGATGCCTTTTTCGCGGATCGCCTTCAGTTTCAGGCGGCGTTCCGCCATGATCTGGTTTTCGTCTTGGCTTTGCGCCGGTGCTTGTTCGTGATCAGACATGATGACTCCGTGCCGGGTTGGGGTCCTTCGGCAAAATACACTTTTGAAAAACGGCAAAAACCGGCCGCAAGCGGCCGGTCTATGGCGATTACACGCCTTGTTTCAGGCTGGCTTCGATGAAGCCGTCCAGGTCGCCATCCATGACGCCCTTGATGTTGCCCACTTCGTAACTGGTGCGCAAATCCTTGATGCGGGACTGGTCGAACACGTAGGAGCGGATCTGGTGGCCCCAGCCCACGTCGGTTTTGGTGTCTTCCAGCGCCTGCTTGGCTTCATTGCGCTTTTTCAGTTCCAGCTCGTACAGTTTGGCACGCAGCATCTGCCAGGCTTCGTCGCGGTTGCGGTGCTGGGAACGGTCGTTCTGGCACTGCACGACGATGCCGGTGGGAACGTGGGTCAGACGCACGGCCGAGTCGGTTTTGTTGATGTGCTGGCCGCCGGCGCCGGAGGCGCGGTAGGTATCGGTGCGCACGTCCGCCGGGTTGATGTCGATCTCGAAGCTGTCGTCCACTTCCGGGTAGACAAACACGGACGAGAACGAGGTGTGGCGGCGGGCGTTGGAGTCGAACGGCGACACGCGCACCAGGCGGTGCACGCCCACTTCGGTGCGCAACAGGCCAAAGGCGTATTCGCCTTCAATCTTCAGCGTGGCGCTGGTGATGCCGGCCACTTCGCCTTCGGACACTTCCAGCACGTCCACCTTGAAGCCTTTGCGTTCGGCGTAGCGGGTGTACATGCGCAGCAGCATGCCGGCCCAGTCCTGGGCTTCGGTGCCGCCGGCGCCGGCCTGGATGTCGATGAAGCAGTTGGCCGGGTCCATCGGGTCGTGGAACATGCGGCGGAATTCCATCTTCGCCACTTTTTCCTCCACGCCTACCAGATCATCCTGCACGGCGAGGATGGTGTCGTCGTCTTCCTCGCTCTTGCCCATTTCAAACAGTTCGCGGCTGTCCGCGATGGTGGCGTTGATGCTGTCCAGCACCAGCACCACGTCTTCCAGCTGCTTGCGTTCGCGGCCCAGATCCTGCGCTTTTTTCGGGTCGTTCCAGATATCCGGGTCTTCGGTCAGGCGGCTGACTTCTTCCAGACGGTCTTTTTTACCGTCGTAGTCAAAGATACCCCCGAATATCGGCGGCGCGGGCGGCCAGGTCTTCGATTTTGGCCGCAATTTGGTTCAAAACTTCAACTTCGATCATGCTTTCGCTCCAAATGGCAGTCTGTATTAGTAAATTCAAATGTGAATTTCTGGTTTGACCAAAGACAAAAAGCGCACCGAGTGGTGCGCTTCTCTTCAGTCAGGCCGGGAAATTAGCCAAACAGGTGAGCGATGGCTGCGCGCTCTTCTTCCAGTTCGGCCAGGGTCAGGTCCATCCGCTCGCGGCTGAACGCGTCGATCTCCAGGCCTTCAACACGTTTGTATTCGCCATTTTCGCATACAACCGGCACGCCGTACATCACGCCTTCCGGGATGCCGTAGGAGCCGTCGGACGGCACGCCCATGGTCACCCACTTGCCGTTGCTGCCCAGCACCCAGTCATGGATGTGGTCGATGGCGGCGTTGGCGGCGGAGGCGGCGGAGGACAGGCCGCGCGCTTCAATGATGGCGGCGCCGCGCTTGCCCACGGTGGGCAGGAATACGTCGCGGTTCCAGGCTTCATCGTTGATCATGGCCTTGACCGATTGGCCATCGATGGTGGCGAAGCGGTAGTCGGCATACATGGTGGGGGAGTGGTTGCCCCACACGGCCAGCTTTTCAATCGACGATACCGGCTTGCCGGTCTTGGCGGCGATCTGCGACAGCGCGCGATTGTGGTCAAGACGCAACATGGCGGTAAAGTTTTTCGGGTCCAGGTCCGGCGCGGACTTCATGGCGATCCAGGCATTGGTGTTGGCCGGGTTGCCCACCACCAGCACCTTGACGTCGCGGGCGGCGTGGTCGTTCAGCGCCTTGCCCTGCACGGTGAAGATGGCGCCGTTGGCTTCCAGCAGGTCCTTGCGCTCCATGCCCTTGCTGCGCGGGCGGGCGCCCACCAGCAGCGCGACCTTGACGTCCTTGAAGGCCACGTTCGGGTCGTCGGTGGCGACCATGCCGGCCAACAGCGGGAAGGCACAGTCTTCCAGCTCCATCATCACGCCCTTCAGCGCGGTTTGGGCCTGCGGCAGGTCCAGCAGGTGCAGAATGACCGGTTGATCCTTGCCCAGCATCTCGCCACTGGCAATGCGGAACAGCAGGCTGTAGCCGATCTGGCCGGCAGCGCCGGTAACGGCAACGCGAACGGGGGCTTTCATTGGCGGACTCTCCTTTGACGTATCCGATAATGAGCTGCAGATGTTGCTCTGCAGTATAGATGTGGCCAGAGTGTATCACGGCTGTTTATCGATTTGGACTAATCAGACAAGAATATGGCGTCAAACAGTCGTTTGAGTCTTATGTCTTATATAAGACATGCCTTTACGCTTGATTTGTTTGGTGTTAAAACACAAACCATGACAGTCAATGCGCTGAAAAGACAGCCGCTTTATGCCCAGGTCAAGCTGCTGCTGCAGCAGCGGATAGGCGCCGGGGAGTGGCAGACGCACGATGCGCTGCCCAGCGAATGGGAGCTGGCTGACGAGTTGGGCGCCAGCCAGGGCACGGTAAGAAAGGCATTGTCTGAGCTGGTGGACGCGGGTTTGCTGTATCGCCAGCAGGGGCGCGGCACCTATGTGGCGCCGGTGCCGGGCGACTGGGGCGATGACGCCAGGCTGGTGACGCCGGGTTTGTTCACGGAGCAGCCGGACGAGCTGGCGCGGGAGTTTTTGGGGCTGTCGCGGCTGAATGCCAGCGAAGATATCGCAGAAGCCTTGCAGTTGCGCCGTTTGGCGCCTTTATTGAGGATTCGTCAGCTGTGGCGTCGCCACGGCTCGCCGGTGGCGCTGGACGACGTGCTGCTGCCGGCGGAAGTGTTTGAAGGCATGGACGCGCGCTGGCTACGCGGTTCGGCCGGCGTGTACGGCACTTTGCAGCAGCGCTTCGGCGTGCGCATGAAGATTGTCAGCGAGCAGTTTCGCGCGGAAATGCTGCCGCGCGAGGAGGCCAGCCTGCTCGGCGTGACAGGCATGGTGGCCGACGTGCCGGCGCTGTGCCTGCTGCGCTTGTCGGCGGACATGGACGGCCGGCCCCTGGAGTGGCGGCAGCGTTACTGCCTGACGCACCAGCTGGCTTATACAGTGAAGCACGGCTGAGGCGCCGGCGCTTTGATTTGGATTAAACGGCGAGCGGGCAGCGTCCTAAGCCGACATTTGTTAGAATCCCCCGCGCATATCGCAAACGCATGGTTTGCGGCATGCCAGGTAAGGGCAGGCATCGGATCAGCGATAAAGGTTCGAGTCTGCCTGGCGGCGCGTCCGGGTGGGCGCGGCGTTTGATAACCCACTTGGTCACAAAAACATCCAAGGAAAGCCTTATGCAGAAGCAAAGACCGAAGCATCTGGACTTGGCCAGGATCAGACTGCCCGTGCCGGGCTTCGTCTCCATCCTGCACCGGGTCAGTGGTGTGGCGTTGTTCTTTTCCCTCCCGCTGTTGATCTATCTGCTGCACGGTTCGCTCAGCTCCGCCGAGTCGTTTGAAACCTACCGCGCCGTAGTTTCCCACCCGCTGATGAAACTGGTATTGCTGGGCCTGATCTGGGCGTACATGCACCACTTCTGCGCCGGCATCCGTTTTCTGTTCCTTGACGTTCACAAGGGTCTCGAGCTGGAGACCGCCCGCGCCACCGCGAAAACCGTGCTGGCCGTCAGCCTGTTGCTGACCTTGGTTCTGGGAGGCATCGCTCTATGGTAAACCGCATTGTTGTCGGCGCCGGCTACGGCCTGCGCGATTGGGTGATGCAGCGCGTCACCGCTGTGATCATGGTGGTCTACACCGTGGCGATGGCGCTGTTCCTGCTGTCGCTGCCGTCCGGCTTTGACAGCTGGAAAGAATTGTTCAGCCACACCTGGGTGCAGCTGTTCACCCAGGTTTCGCTGCTGGCGCTGTTCCTGCACGTATGGGTAGGCATCCGCGACGTATGGATGGACTACGTGAAGCCGGTGGGCATCCGCCTGGCGCTGCACGTGTTCACCATCGTCTGGCTGGTTTCCTGTTTCATCTATTCCGTTAAAGTGGTTTGGGGGCTGTAATGGGTATCGCCATTCGTCATTTTGATGCAGTTGTCGTGGGCGCTGGCGGCGCAGGGATGCGCGCCGCGCTGCAACTGTCGGAAGCCGGCCTGAAAACCGCCGTGCTGTCCAAGGTATTCCCGACCCGTTCCCACACCGTGGCCGCCCAGGGCGGCGTGTCCGCCTCGCTCGGCAACTCCGAGCCGGACAACTGGCACTGGCACATGTACGACACCGTGAAGGGTTCGGACTGGCTGGGCGACCAGGACGCCATCGAATTCATGTGCCGCGAGGCGCCGAAGGTGGTGGTGGAGCTGGAACACTTCGGCATGCCGTTCGACCGCAACCCGGACGGCACCATCTACCAGCGTCCGTTCGGCGGCCATATGTCGGAATTCGGCGAAGGCAAGCCGGTGCGCCGCGCCTGCGCCGCCGCCGACCGAACCGGCCACGCCATGCTGCACGCGCTGTATCAGCGCAATGTGCGCGCCAACACCCACTTCTTCGTGGAGTGGATGGCGCTGGACCTGATCCGCGACGCCGAAGGCCGCGTGCAGGGCGTAGTGGCGATGGAAATGGAGACGTCTGAAATCGTCGTGTTCCAAGCCAAGGCCACCTTGTTCGCCACCGGCGGCGCCGGCCGCATCTTCGCCTCGTCCACCAATGCCTTCATCAATACCGGCGACGGCCTGGGCATGGCCGCCCGCGCCGGCATCCCGCTGGAAGACATGGAGTTCTGGCAGTTCCACCCGACCGGCGTGGCCGGCGCGGGCGTGCTGATCACCGAAGGCGTGCGCGGCGAAGGCGGCATTCTGCGCAACAGCTCCGGCGAGCGCTTCATGGAGCGTTACGCGCCGAACGCCAAGGACCTGGCCTCGCGCGACGTGGTGTCGCGCGCCATGGTGTCCGAGATCAACGAAGGCCGCGGCTGCGGTCCGAACAAGGATCACGTCTTGCTGGACATCACCCACCTCGACCCCGAGGTGATCATGTCCAAGCTGCCGGGCATCCGCGAAATCTCCATCAAGTTCGCCGGCGTGGACCCGATCAAGGCCCCGATCCCGGTGGTGCCGACCTGCCACTACCAGATGGGCGGCATCCCCACCAACTACCACGGCGAAGTGGTGGTGCACGGCGAGCCGGTGCACGGCTTCTACGCCGCCGGCGAAGTGGCCTGCGCCTCGGTGCACGGCGCCAACCGCCTGGGCACCAACTCGCTGCTGGACTTGCTGGTCTTCGGCAAGAGCTCGGCCAACTCGATGATCGACTTCATCAAGAAGCAGCCGGAAGACCTGCCGGAACTGGCGATGGCCGATGTGGAGCGCTCCGTCGCCCGCGTGGCGCGTCTGGACGGCCAGACGGGCGGCGTGCAAGTGCATGAGGCGCGCGCCGAGATGCAGCGCGTGATGCAGGCGCACTGCGGCGTGTTCCGCTTCAAGGACATGCTGGCCGAAGGCGTGGACAAGATTCTGGAAGTGGAAAAGATGGTGGCGAAGACCGAGATCGGCGACAAGTCGAAGGTATTCAACACCGCCCGCATCGAGGCGCTGGAGCTGGAAAACCTGATCGAAGTGGCCAAGTCCACCATGATCAGCGCCAATGCCCGCACCGAGAGCCGCGGCGCCCACGTGCGCGACGACGCGCCGGACACCCCGGACACCCCGAACGGCCGCGACGACAAGAACTGGCTGAAGCACACCCTGTGGTTCCGCGACGGCAACCGCCTGGAATACAAGCCGGTGAACCTGCAGCCGCTGACTGTCGAAACGATCAAGTTGAAGGCCCGCTCCTACTAAGGGTTGAACAGAGATGACTACCGAAACCGTCAAATTCAGCATCTACCGCTACGACCCGGACAAGGATGCCAAGCCGTACATGCAGGAGATCAGCATCGACATGGACGCCACCGAGCACAAGCTCCTGGACGCCCTGGTCAAGCTGAAAACCAAGGACGACACGCTGTCCTTCCGCCGCTCCTGTCGCGAAGGCGTCTGCGGCTCCGACGCGATGAACATCAACGGCAAGAACGGCCTGGCCTGCCTGACCGACTTCCGCACGCTGAAGCAGCCGATCGAGTTGCGTCCGCTGCCGGGCCTGCCGGTGGTGCGCGACCTGATCGTGGACATGGCGCAGTTCTTCAAGCAGTACCACTCGATCAAGCCGTACGTGATCAACGACACGCCGCCGCCGGAACGCGAGCGCCGCCAGTCGCCGGAAGACCGCAAGGAGCTGGACGGCCTGTACGAGTGCATTCTGTGCGCGTGCTGTTCCACGTCCTGCCCGTCATTCTGGTGGAATCCGGACAAGTTCGTCGGCCCGGCCGGCCTGTTGGCCGCCTACCGCTTCATCGCGGACACCCGCGACGAAGCAACCAACGAGCGTCTGGACAATCTGGAAGACCCGTACCGTCTGTTCCGCTGCCATACCATCATGAACTGCGTCGATGTCTGCCCCAAGGGTCTGAACCCGACCAAGGCCATCGGCAAGATCAAGGACCTGATGGTTAGGCGCGCGGTATGACCGGATACGATCCGATCGAACTGAAACGGATCCGCTGGCGTTCGCGCCGGGGCCTGCTCGAACTCGACCTGGTGTTGGAGAAATTCTTCGCCGGCCCGTTCGAGCGGCTGTCCCCGGCCGAGATCGACGCCTACCGGAGCCTGCTTGATCTGCCCGACACTGACTTCCTGGATGTTGTAAACGGCAAGGCCGATCTCGACGATCCGGAACAAATGGCCATTGTCGCGATCCTGCGATCGCTGTGACGGCCGCCACGACCACACTAACAACAACGAAATAACGACTGGGAGTATTGCTGTGGAAACGAATCGCAAAGTAACGCTCAGCTACAACGAGGGTAAGGAAACGCTGGACCTGCCGGTCCTCGAGGGCACCCTGGGTCCGGACGTTGTCGACATCCGCGCCTTTGGCAAGACCGGCATGTTCACGTTTGACCCCGGCTTCCTGGCCACCGCCAGCTGCGAATCCAAGATCACCTTCATCGACGGCGATCTGGGCCAGCTGTACTACCGTGGCTACCCGATCGAACAACTGGCGGAGAAGAGCGACTACCTGGAAGTCTGCTACCTGCTGCTGAACGGCGATCTGCCGACCGCCGCCCAGCGCAAGGAATTCGAACGCGGCGTGATGCGCCACAACATGCTGCACGACCAGCTGATGAGCCTGTTCAAGGGTTTCCGCCGCGACGCGCACCCGATGGCCGTGATGGTGGGCGTGGTGGGCGCGCTGTCCGCCTTCTACCATGACTCGCTGGACATCTCCAATCCGGAACACCGCCGCATCTCGGCCCACCGCCTGATCGCCAAGCTGCCGACCATCGCCGCCCAGGCCTACCGCTACAACAAGGGCCTGCCGTTCTCGTATCCGAAGAATGGCCTGACCTACGCGGAAAACTTCCTGCACATGATGTTCTCCACCCCGTGCGAAGAGTACAAGGTGAACCCGGTGCTGGCCCGCGCGCTGGACCGCATCTTCACCCTGCACGCCGACCACGAGCAGAACGCCTCCACCTCCACCGTGCGTCTGGCCGGCTCCTCCGGCGCCAACCCGTTCGCATGTATCGCCGCCGGCATCGCCTGCCTGTGGGGCCCGTCCCACGGCGGCGCCAACGAAGCCGTGCTGAAGATGCTGGACGAGATCGGTTCCGTGGACAACGTGGCCGACTTCATGCAGGGCGTGAAGGACAAGCGCTACAAGCTGATGGGCTTCGGCCACCGCGTGTACAAGAACATGGACCCGCGCGCCGCCATCATGAAGCACACCTGCGACGAAGTGCTGAAGGAACTGGGCCTGCAGGACAGCCCGAAGTTCAAGCTGGCCATGGAGCTGGAAAAGATCGCGCTGTCCGATCCGTACTTCATCGAGCGCAAGCTGTACCCGAACGTGGACTTCTACTCCGGCATCGTGCTGTCCGCCATCGGCATCCCGGTTTCCATGTTCACGCCTATCTTCGCGCTGGCCCGCACCGTGGGCTGGATCGCGCACTGGAACGAAATGATCGGCGATCCGGGCATGAAGATCGGCCGTCCGCGCCAGCTGTACACCGGCGCCGAGCGTCGCGATTTCGTGGACATCGCCAAGCGTTGATTTGACTGAATCGGGGTTGGTTGAAGCGGGGGCTTCGACCAGCCCTTTTTTGAGCCGCTGAAGGCTCTCAGAGCGCTGCGGCAAGACCGTCTTGCCATAGCGCTTTGCGCAAATGCTGCAACATCCAGACAAAGGGTAGCCAGACCATGATGCAATCCATGTACAGCCATTCCTACCTGTTCGGCGGGAATGCCCCGTTCATCGAGGAGCTGTACGAACAGTACCTCGCTGACGCCACGTCCGTGCCGCACGAGTGGCGCGATTACTTCGACAAGCTGGCGCAAGCGCCGGGCGCCGCCGAGCGCGACGTGCCGCACCTGCCGATCCAGGAGTCGTTCATCCAGCTGGCCAAGAAGCCCTTGACCGGCCAGCGCACCGCCGCCGCCACCGACTGGGAGGCGATGCAGAAGCAGGTGGGCGTGCTGAAGCTGATCTCGGCCTACCGCGTGCTGGGTTCGCGCCAGGCCAATCTGGACCCGCTGAAGCGGATGGACCAGGCCATCGTGCGCGAACTGGACCCGGCCACCCACGGCCTGACCGACGCCGACATGGCGGTGCAGTTCAACGCCGGTTCGCTGGTGGGCGCGCAGAAGCTGCCGCTGTCCGACATCCTGTCCCGCCTGAAGCAGACCTACTGCGGCAATATCGGCGTGGAGTACATGCACATCACCCAGTCCGACGAGAAGCACTGGGTGCAAAAGCGCTTCGAGGGCGATCTGTCCACGCCGCGCTACGACGCGGCCAAGAAGCAGCGCATCCTGAAGCAGATCACCGCGGCCGAGACGCTGGAGCGTTATCTGCACACCAAGTACGTCGGCCAGAAGCGCTTCTCGCTGGAGGGCGGCGAATCCACCATCGCCGCGCTGGACCACCTGATCCAGAACGCCACCGAACAGGGTGTGCAGGAGCTGATCATCGGCATGGCCCACCGCGGCCGCCTGAACGTGCTGGTCAACACCCTGGGCAAGCAGCCGCGCGACCTGTTCGCCGAATTCGAAGGCAAGGCCGCCCAGCAGATGGCTTCCGGCGACGTGAAGTACCACATGGGCTTCTCGTCCGACATCCCGACCGCCAACGGCCCGATGCACGTGTCGCTGGCGTTCAACCCCTCGCACCTGGAAATCGTCAACCCGGTGGTGGAAGGCTCGGTGCGCGCGCGCCAGCAGCGCCGCAAGGATGCCGAACGCAAGACCGTGGTGCCGGTGCTGATTCACGGCGACTCCGCCTTCGGCGGCCTGGGCGTCAACCAGGGCACCTTCAACCTGTCGCAGACCCGCGGCTACGGCACCGGCGGCACCATCCACATCGTCATCAACAACCAGGTGGGCTTCACCACCTCGGACACCCGCGACATCCGCTCCACGATGTACTGTACCGACGTGGCCAAGATGATCGAGGCGCCTATCCTGCACGTGAACGGCGACGATCCGGAAGCCGTGTGCTACGTGATGCAGGCCGCGCTGGACTACCGCATGACCTTCAAGAAGGATGTGGTCATCGATCTGGTGTGCTACCGCAAGCTCGGCCACAACGAGGGCGACGACCCGTTCCTGACCCAGCCGATGATGTACAAGAAGATCGCCAAGCATCAGGGCGTGCGCGCCATGTATGCCGAGCGTCTGGTGCAGGAAGGCGTGCTGAAGGCCGAGGAAGCCGACGCGCTGATCCA
This sequence comes from Chromobacterium sp. CCUG 76385, assembly GCF_059916625.1. NCBI lineage: Bacteria > Pseudomonadati > Pseudomonadota > Betaproteobacteria > Neisseriales > Chromobacteriaceae > Chromobacterium > Chromobacterium sp. CCUG 76385. Next base: position 35,225 of record NZ_JAUCGU010000025.1, on the reverse strand, counting down.
GGCCTACCGCGACGCGCTGGACAAGGGCGAGCACGTGGAGCAGACCACGCTGTCCAATTACAAGCGCGAGCACGCGCTGGACTTCAGCCAGTACCTGGGCACCCACTGGGCGCATCCGACCGACACCTCCTTGCCGCTGGCCGACATCCAGCGCCTGACCGACAAGTTCACCACGCTGCCGGACGGCTTCAAGCTGCACCCGACGGTGCAGAAGGTGTTGGCCGCGCGCAAGGCGATGGCGGCAGGCGAGCAGAACGTGGACTGGGGCATGGCCGAGACGCTGGCCTACGCCTCGCTGGTCACCAATGGCTTCGGCGTGCGCATCTCCGGCGAAGACTCCGGCCGCGGCACCTTCAGCCACCGCCACGCCGTGCTGCACGACCAGAACCGCGAACGCTGGGACCAGGGCGCCTATGTGCCGCTGCGCAATATGTCCGACAACCAGGGCGACTTCCTGGTGATCGACTCCATCCTGAACGAAGAAGCGGTGCTGGCCTACGAGTACGGCTACGCCTGCTCCGCGCCGGATCAGCTGGTGATCTGGGAAGCGCAGTTCGGCGACTTCGCCAACGGCGCCCAGGTAGCCATCGACCAGTTCATCTCCTCCGGCGAGACCAAGTGGGGCCGTCTGTGCGGGCTGACCACCATCCTGCCGCACGGCTACGACGGCCAGGGCCCGGAACACTCGTCCGCCCGCGTCGAGCGCTGGCTGCAACTGTGCGCCGAGCACAATATGCAGGTTGTGATGCCGTCCGAAGCCGCGCAGATGTTCCACATGCTGCGCCGCCAGGTACTGCGTCCGTACCGCAAGCCGCTGGTGATCTTCCTGTCCAAGCGCCTGCTGCGCTTCAAGGACTCCATGAGCCCGATCGAGGACCTGACCAACGGCAGCTTCCGCCCGGTGATCGGCGATGCCGTGGCCAAGGACCCGAAGAAGGTCAAGCGCGTGGTGCTGTGCGCCGGCCAGGTGTATTACGACCTCGCCGCCGGCCGCAAGGAACGCGGGCTGGAGGACGAAGTGGCCATCGTGCGCATCGAGCAGCTGTATCCGTTCCCGACCGAGCAGGTGGCCGCCGAGCTGGCGCGCTTCACCCAGGCCAAGGAAGTGATGTGGGTGCAGGAAGAGCCGCGCAACCAGGGCGCCTGGTACCAGATCCGCCATCGCCTGGAAGGCCTGCTGAACGCCAAGCAGCAGCTGTCGTTCGCCGGCCGTCCGTCGTCCGCCTCGCCGGCCGTAGGTTATATGAGCAAGCACGTCGCCCAGTTGAAGGCCTTCGTCGAAGAAGCGATGACGGTTTCCCGCTGAGCCAATGAGAGAAAAGGGGCGGCATCGCGGCCGCTCCTCCATGGAGAAGAACATGCTGATTGAAGTCCAAGTTCCGCAACTGCCGGAATCCGTATCCGAAGCCACGCTGATGAGCTGGCACAAGAAGGTCGGCGAATTCGTCAACCGCGACGAAAACCTGATCGACCTGGAAACCGACAAGGTGGTGCTGGAACTGCCGGCGCCGCAAGCCGGCGTGCTGGTGGAAATCGTCCAGCAGGACGGCGCGACCGTGACCTCTGGCCAGCTGATCGCCAAGATCGACACCGCCGCCAAGGCAGGCGCAGCCGCTCCGGCCGCAGCCGCCGCCCCGGCGCCCGCCGCCGCGCCGGCTCCGGTTCAAGCCGCCGCCCCGGTTGCCGGCGCCGCCGCCATGCCGTCCGCCGCCAAACTGGCCGCCGAAACCGGCGTCGACCTGTCCAAGGTGGCCGGCTCCGGCCGCGATGGCCGCGTGCTGAAGGAAGACGTGCAAGCCGCCGCCAAGTCGGCCGCGCCGTCGCAGGCCGGTCCGGTGATCGCCCCGGCCGCCAGCGCCGGCGTCGCCCTGGCTTCCACGCCGTCCGCCGTCAACGTCGCCGGCATCCTGTCCGGCCGTCCGGAGCAGCGCGTGCCGATGTCGCGTCTGCGCCAGCGCGTGGCCGAGCGTCTGGTCATGAGCCAACAGACCAACGCCATCCTCACCACCTTCAATGAAGTGAACATGAAGCCGGTGATGGACCTGCGCAACAAGTACAAAGAGAAGTTCGAGAAAGAGCACGGCATCAAGCTGGGCTTCATGGGCTTCTTCGTCAAGGCCGTGGTCGCCGCGCTGAAAAAATACCCGATCGTCAACGCCTCGGTGGATGGCAACGACATCGTTTACCATGGCTACTTCGACGTGGGCGTGGCCGTGGGCAGCCCGCGCGGCCTGGTAGTGCCGGTGATCCGCAACGCAGACCAGCTGTCCCTGGCCGAGATCGAGAAGCAGATCGCCGACTTCGGCAAGCGCGCCCAGGAGGGCAAGCTGACCGTGGAAGAGCTGACCGGCGGCACCTACACCATCTCCAACGGCGGCACCTTCGGCTCGATGATGTCCACCCCCATCATCAACCCGCCGCAATCGGCGATCCTGGGCATGCATGCCACCAAGGAGCGCGCCGTGGTTGAGAACGGTCAAGTGGTGGTGCGCCCGATGATGTATCTTGCCCAATCCTACGACCACCGCATCATCGACGGTCGCGAAGCGGTGCTGAGCCTGGTGGCCATCAAGGATGCCATCGAGGATCCGGCGCGTCTGCTGCTCGACCTGTGATGAACCGGGCCGGCGCAAGCCGGCCTGTCTGATATTTCACGAACGGAGCAAACATGAATCTGCCGGATTGGCTTTACGCATTCGCCTCGGTACTGGCTGGCGTGGCGCTGCTTTTCCTGACCTGGAAAAAGCGCCAGCAGGGCGTGCGGGAGAGCTATTACAACCTGTTCGGCAAGATCGTCATCGCGCTGTTCATGATCGCTTTCGGGGCCTTGCTGTTCAAAGTCGGCAAGGCCTGACCCCAAGGGAAATCCCATGAGCCAACAGTTTGATGTGGTAGTGATAGGCGGCGGTCCCGGCGGTTATGTCGCGGCCATCCGCGCGGCCCAGCTGGGCTTCAACACCGCTTGCGTGGACCTGTTCAAGAACCCGGAAGGCAAGCCATCCCTCGGCGGCACCTGCCTGAACGTCGGCTGCATTCCGTCCAAGGCGCTGCTGCAGTCGTCGGAAAACTTCCACGCCGTGCAGCATGATTTCGCCAAGCACGGCATCAGCGTGTCCGGCGCCAAGATGGACGTGGGCCAGATGCTGGCCCGCAAGACCGAGATCATCACCAAGAACGCCGCCGGCATCAGCTTCCTGTTCAAGAAGAACAAGGTCGCCAACATCCATGGCCTGGCCAGCTTCAAGGGCCACCAGGGCGACAAGTGGCTGATCGAAGTCACCGACAACGGCGCGGTGGTGGATACCCTGGAAGCCGTCCACGTGATCGTGGCCACCGGCTCCAGCCCGCGCGCGCTGCCGGGCCTGGCCACCGACAACCAGCTGGTGCTGGACAACGAGGGCGCGCTGGCGCTGACGGCGGTGCCCAAGCGCCTGGGCGTGATCGGCGCCGGCGTGATCGGCCTGGAAATGGGCTCGGTATGGAAGCGCCTGGGCGCGGAAGTGACCATCCTGGAAGCGATGCCGACCTTCCTGGCCGCCGCCGACCAGCAGATCGCCAAGGAAGCGTTCAAGACGCTGACCAAGGATACCGGCCTGGACATCAAGCTGGGCGTGAAGATCGGCGAGATCAAGACCGGCAAGAAGAGCGTCACCGTCAATTACGAATTGAACGGCGAAGCGGTGAAGGCCGAGTTCGACAAGCTGATCGTCTCCATCGGCCGCGTGCCGAACACCCAGGGCCTGGGCGCCGAGGCGGTGGGCCTGCAGCTGGACGAGCGCGGCTTCGTCGCCGTGGACGAGCATTGCCATAGCAATCTGCCCAATGTGTGGGCGATCGGCGACGTGGTGCGCGGCCCGATGCTGGCGCACAAGGCGTCGGAAGAGGGCGTGGCCGTGGCCGAGCGCATCGCCGGCCAGAAGCCGCACGTGGACTTCGGCGTGATTCCGTGGGTGATCTACACCTCGCCGGAAATCGCCTGGGTCGGCAAGACCGAGGAGCAGCTGAAAGCCGAGGGCATCGAGTACAAGAAGGGCACGTCGGGCTTCGGCGCCAACGGCCGCGCGCTGGGCCTGGGCCAGGCGCAGGGCATGGTCAAGATACTGGCGGACGCCAAGACCGACCGCATCCTGGGCTTGCACATGATAGGCCCGATGGTGTCCGAGCTGGTGAGCGAGGGCGTGGTAAGCATGGAGTTCAAGGCCGCCAGCGAAGACCTGGCGCGCATCGTCCACGCCCACCCGTCCTTGTCCGAAGTGGTGCACGAAGCCGCGCTCGCCGCCGACAAGCGCGCGTTGCACGGTTGATGGGAGCGCGGGTCGTGTACAATGCGCACGACCCAACCGGGAACGGGCCGAGATGCCAGCCGGGGGGCTGGCGCGGCCTGCGCCAACAAGGTTTGGCAAGCGATCAAGGAATAGAGGCAGAGGCGCATGCCCGCCATCATTTCCCCGAAAGGAAACCATAGATGAACCTGCATGAATACCAAGCGAAAGAGCTGCTGAGCCGTTACGGCCTGCCGGTGCAACAAGGCATTCTGGCCACGTCGCCGGAAGAAGCGGCTGCCGCTTACGACAAGCTGGGCGGCAAATTCGCCGTCGTCAAGGCCCAGGTGCACGCCGGCGGCCGCGGCAAGGCGGGCGGCGTGAAAGTGGTGAAGAGCCGCGAAGAAGCCGCGGAAGTCGCCAAGACCCTGATCGGCACCAATCTGGTGACCTATCAGACCGACGCCGCCGGCCAGCCGGTGAACTCGGTGCTGGTCTGCGAAGACATGTACCCGGTGCAGCGCGAACTGTACCTGGGCGCCGTGGTGGACCGCGGCAGCCAGCGCGTCGTGTTCATGGTTTCCACCGAAGGCGGCGTGGAAATCGAGAAGGTGGCTGAAGAGACCCCGGAAAAGATCATCAAGATCGAAATCGATCCGCTGGTGGGCATGCAGCCGTTCCAGGCGCGCGACGCGGCTTTCGCGCTGGAGCTGAAGGGCGAGCAAGTCGCTTCCTTCACCAAGCTGATGCTGGGCGCTTACAAGGCCTTCGTCGAGAACGACTTCGCCCTGTTCGAAGTCAACCCGCTGGCGCTGCGCGAAAACGGCCAGCTGGCCTGCGTGGACGGCAAGATCAACCTGGATTCCAACGCCCTGTACCGCCACCCGGACCTGCTGGCCATGCGCGACAAGAGCCAGGAGAACGAGCGCGAAGTGAAGGCTTCCGAGTTCGACCTGAACTACGTGGCCCTGGAAGGCAATATTGGCTGCATGGTGAACGGCGCCGGCCTGGCGATGGCCACCATGGACATCATCAAGCTGAAGGGCGGCCAGCCGGCCAACTTCCTGGACGTGGGCGGCGGCGCCACCAAGGAGCGCGTGATCGAAGCGTTCAAGCTGATTCTGGCCGACACCTCGGTGCAAGGCGTGCTGATCAACATCTTCGGCGGCATCGTCCGCTGCGACATGATCGCCGAGGCCATCATCGCCGCCGTGAAGGAAGTGAACGTGACGGTGCCGGTGGTGGTGCGTCTGGAAGGCAACAACGCCGAACTGGGCGCCAAGATCCTGGACGAATCCGGTCTGAAACTGACTTCCGCCCAGGGTCTGAACGACGCTGCCGAGAAGATCGTCGCCGCCGTCAAGGCCGCTGCCTGAGACCCGCACTGAGCTGAGGAATACAAAATGAGCGTATTGGTAAACAAAGACACCAAAGTGCTGGTGCAAGGCTTCACCGGCAAGAACGGTACTTTCCACGCCGAACAGGCGCTGAAGGTCGGCACCAAGGTCGTAGGCGGCGTGACCCCGGGCAAGGGCGGTTCCGAGCACCTGGGCCTGCCGGTGTTCAACACCATGAAGGACGCCGTGCGTCAAACCCAGGCTGACGCCTCGGTGATCTACGTGCCCGCAGCCTTCGCCAAGGACTCCATCCTGGAAGCCATCGACAGCGGCGTGAAGCTGATCGTCTGCATCACCGAAGGCGTGCCCACCCTGGACATGCTGTACGTGAAGAAGGCCGTGGACGAAGCCGGCATCCGCCTGATCGGCCCGAACTGCCCCGGCATCATCACCCCGGGCGAGTGCAAGATCGGCATCATGCCGTGGCACATCCACAATCCGGGCCGCATCGGCATCGTGTCGCGCTCCGGCACCCTGACCTACGAAGCCGTGGCGCAAACCACCGCGCTGGGCCTGGGCCAGTCCACCTGCATCGGCATCGGCGGCGACCCGATCCCGGGCACCAGCCACATCGACGCCTTGCGCCTGTTCCAGGATGATCCGGATACCGACGCCATCGTGATGATCGGCGAAATCGGCGGTTCCGCCGAGGAAGAAGCGGCCGAGTTCGCCAAGTCCTACGTGACCAAGCCGGTAGTCGGCTACATCGCCGGCGTCACCGCGCCTAAGGGCAAGCGCATGGGCCACGCCGGCGCCATCATCTCCGGCGGCAAGGGCACGGCGGAAGAGAAGTTCAAGGCTTTCGAGCGCGCAGGCATCGCCTACACCCGCAGCCCGGCCGAAATCGGCAAGACCATGTTCGAACTCTTGAAGAGCAAGGGCATGATCTAAGCCCGGTTTACCGGTCTGAACGAAAACACCCCGCGAGCGATCGCGGGGTGTTTTTTTTATCTTAAACCGTTAATGGCCACGGAATCACACGGAAAGGCACGGACAAAATCCATGATGGCCTTGGCACCATACCGAATGTCTGAAAATGGCGAGAACAGATCAGGTAGCAGCGGATCACCCACGAGGCGGGCAGGCGCATCGCCAGATTAGTTTTCTTTCCGTGTGTTTCCGTGGCTCAAAAGATTTGAGCTTGCTCAGGCATAACGCGAGAACACGCGTTCGAACGGCGACTGGAAGCGCGGGCTGACGTAGGGCGCCAAGAGGAACATCAGGCTGCGGCAGCCGGACTGGATCAGCTTGTCCAGCTCCGCCGCGCTGGCGTTCTGCTTGATGGTGTTGACCCAGCCGGTTTGCACCATCTGGAAATGCTGCACCAGATGCACCAGTTGCTGGTCGTCCACCAGCAGCATGCCTTGTTCGCGCAGGCTGGCGAACAGCTGGCCCAGCTTGCTGTTCAGCTGGCCGCGCGACAACTGTTGATGTTCCTCTTCCAACTGCGGGTTGACGCAGAACAGGCTGGGCAGGCTCTTGGGCAGGAAGCGGAAGCTCCAGATATGGCGCAGCGTCTTTTCCATCGCCATCACCATCGCCTCGATCGAGTTGTTGTGGTTCAGCGCGGCGGACAATTGCTCCGCCATCCCCTTCACATAGCGATGGTATAGCTCGTTGATGATCTCTTCCTTGTTGCGGAAGTGATAGTAGAGCTTGCCGGTGCTGATGTTCATCCGCTCGGCGATGTGGTTGGTGGTGATGACGCGTTCGCCTTCCTGATTGAACAGCTGCAGGCTGGCCTCGACGATCTTGTTGAAGGTCTCCGATTGCGTGCCGCTCTTGCGCATGACAATTTCTTCCTGATGAAACATGGGTACGAGCGAGAGCCGGCTGCCGCGGATCAATCCGCCGCGCGCAGGGCGAGCAGGCAGCCCGCCAGCGCCAGCGCGATCCATGCCTCCAGACGGAAAAAGTCCAGACAGGAAATCAGCGTGGCCTGCCGGGCCAGTTCGCCGGCCAGCACTCCAAGTCGCTGAGTATCGCTCAAATTGGGCAATTGTTCCCGTAAAAGATGCAAAGCGTCGTTAAATTGCCACGCATCCCACGAAAATCGCTCTGCCAGACGGTTGTAATGCAGCGCGTTGCGTTCCTGCATGAAAACGCTGGCCAGGGCCACGCCGGCGGAGATCGAAACCTGGCGCACGATGTTCTTGGTTTGATAGGCGTGGGCAAAGGCGGCGGGGGCGATGGCGCGGAAGGTGCTTTGCGCCACAGCCATGATGAACAGGGACATGAAGCCGCCATTCAGCAGCAGGATCAGCGTCAAGCGGCCGACGCCGGCCTCGCCGTTGAGGCCGCTCATCAGCCAGCCATAGGCCGCCAGCAGGATGCAACTGGCCAGCAGCGTCTGGCGCAGGCTGGGCGCGCGTCCGCGCAGCAACAGTCCGGCGTACAGCAGCGCGAACAGCATGCCCGCCAGATAGCTGACAGCCAGCAGCAGGCCGCTGGCGGGCAGGTCGAAGCCCAAGGCCTGCACCGTCAGCATCGGCAGGATATAGCTATTGGCCGAAACCAGCAGGTAGCAGCAGCTGTAAGCGAGCAGGCCCATGCGGTAGCCGGGCCGCCGCAACAGGCGCCAGCGGCGGCGGTCCGAGGCGCGGCGACGGTGCAGGGAGCGGAACAACGCATAGCTGACGATGCCGGCTGCGCCGGCGGCGGCCAGCCATTGCGGATGGCCGAACAGCTGATAAGGCGTTTGCTGGATCAGCCATTGCAGCAAAAACACTGCCGTCAGCAGCCAGACAAACGATTGCGCCGGGTAATGCGCGGGGCGGGGCGCGGGCGGGCGCAAGGGCAGCAGGCGGGCGGCCCATAGCGCCGGAGGCAGAAACGGCAAGATGCCCCAGCACAAGGCGCGCCAGCCGTAGGCCTGCAGCAGCCAGCCGCCCAAGAACGGCCCCAGCGCGCTGCCCAGGAGCAGCGCCTGGCCAAAGGCCACCAGCCCCAGGCCGCGCTTGGCCTGCGGCAGTTGGGCCACCTCCAAACGCGCCGCGGTGAAGAAGGCGGCGCCGCCCAGGCCCTGCATCGCCCGGCCGGCGATGAAACCGTCAGGCGACTCTGCCGCGCCGGCGATCAGCGCGCCCAGCGCGAACAGAACGATGGACGCCTGCAGATGGCGGCGCGAGCCGAAGCGCTCCACACACCATTGATGATTGAACAGCGCCAGCGCGGCGCACAGCGCATACGCCATCGCCGCCCGGCTGAATTCCTCCGGGCCGGCGCCGATGCCGCCCATGAGCTGCGAGGAGGCGAAGTTGAGCAGGCCGTTTTGCAGGAATTCCAGCCAGGCAATCAAGGCGATCGCCAGCAGGCGGGCACGGCTGCTCGAGTGCGGGGAGGATTGCATGCCGAGGCATCCGATAGTGGGGGATGCCGCCAGTGTAGAAAGCGCTTATGATTTAATAAAATCGATCGTTTTCATTGGATGTATTACTGTGAATGATATTGATGCCCTGCGCTTGCGCCGCCTCGATCTGAACAGCCTGGTGGTGCTGCACACGCTGCTGAGCACGCGCAGCGTCAGCCAGAGCGCGGAGCGGCTGTGCCTGGGCCAGCCGGCGGTCAGCCATATCCTGAAGCGACTGCGCGAACAGTGCGGCGACCCGCTGTTGTGCCGCGATGGCCGGCGCATGGTGCCCACGCCGTATGCCGAGGCCTTGCTGCCGCAGCTGGAGGCATGGCTGGCGCAGGCGCAGCAACTGATTGCGCCGCAGCCGTTCGACCTGTCCCGTCTTGCCGGCGCGTACCGGCTGGCGATGCCGGACTTGCTGGAGGCGGCGTTGTTGCCGCGCTTGATCGCCGATTTGCAAGAACAAGCGCCCGGCCTATGCCTGCAGGTGCTGGCGATGCCGGCGTCGGAGGTGCCGGCCGCGCTGGACGAGCGGCGCATCGACGGCGCCATCGGCCATTTTCCGCAATTGCCGGAGCGCTTGAGCCGGCGGCGTTTGTTCCGCAGCCGCTTCGTCTGCGTGCACCACGCGGGCCGCCTGGCGCTGCCGCCCTTGCTGGATGCGGCCCAGCTGGCGCGGCCGCCGCATTTGTACACCTCGTATATCGGCAACGACGCCAGCCTGGTGGACGACTATCTGCGCGCGCATGGCCAGGCGCGGCGGGTGATCGCCTCCACCGCCAGCCTGCTGGCGATTCCCTTGCTGCTGGAGCGGCTGCCGGCGGTGGCGGTGCTGCCGGATTTGATCGCGCAAGTGTTGCGGGGAGGAGACGCCGGCCTGCGCTGGCGGCGCATAGACGACGCCGATCTGGCGATAGAAGTGGAGCATGTCTGGCATCCGCGCCGCGACGCCGATCCCCTGCTGCAGTTCATCGACAGCCTGCTGTGGCAACAGAGCGCAGAATGGCGCGATTAAGCTTTATTGCCATTTTTAAACAATAATGATTGAAATTTGCCGTTATTATTTAAATAGAATGTTATTTTTAACAATGCGCCGCAGCCAGCATGCCGGATAATAAGCCTTTTATATCAGTATCGGCTTATCATCATGCGCTCCATCCGACACAAGCTCATGCTGCTGACGGCGGCCTCCATTCTGGTGGCCACCCTCAGCGTCACCATTCTCGCTTGCCTGAATATCCGCAACCACGCCTACGACGAGGCCAAACGCGAAGTCACCCAGGTGCAGCAATTGCAAGGCGGCTTGGTGTCGGAATGGCTGATGGTGCGCAAGAATCTGATCGGCGCCAGCCTCAGCCGCGCCGGCGATCCGCAGGCCAGCTACTATCTGCAGCAGATCGCCAAGGGCGGCGGTTTCAACATCATCTACGCCGGCCACGGCGACAGCGGCGAAATGTTCTACTCCGTGCCCGGCCGCGCCAAGCCCAGCGCCGAATACCAGCCGGCGCAGCGGCCGTGGTACCAGCAGGCCAAGGCCGCCGGCGGCGTGATCGTCACCGATCCGTACAAAGACTCCGAGCCGGAAACCAAGGACAAGCTGGTGATCACCATCGCCGACAAGGCGCCGGGCCAGGAAATCGTCGTCGGCGGCGACATCCTGATCGAGAAGCTGGTGAAGTCGGTGCTGGACATCAAGCTGGCGGGCGACGGCCACGCCTTCCTGCTGACCCGCCAGGGCAAGGTCATCGCCTATCCCAAGCCGGGCCAGGAGCTGAAGCCGATTGGCGAGTTGATCCCGGCTTTGGACGACAACCGTTTCCAGCAACTGGTGAACAGCGGCGAAGTGACGCCGCTGGAGATCGAGGGCAAGACCTTCCTGGTGGTGCTGCGCCAGGTGCCGGGCACCGATTGGGTGCTGGCGGTGGCGGCGGACGAAGCCGCGGTGCTGGCGCCGGTGACGCAGCTGATCTGGCTGATCGCCGGCGGCGTGGCTGTGGTGCTGCTGGTGCTGGTGTCGCTCAGCTCCGGTTATCTGGCCAAGCTGTTGCGCGGCCTGGTCCAGGTGCGCGACGCGATGCAGGAGATCGCGCAGGGCGAGGGCGATCTGACCCGCCGCATCGATGTGCAAGGCGATGACGAAGTGGCGCAGACCGCCAAGGCGTTCAACCTGTTTGTCGGCCGTTTGAACGGCATGTTCCGCGAACTGCGCGACGAGGCCGAGCAACTGGCGCAAGGCGTGATCGAAGTCGGCGGCGCGGTCAAGCAGGTGGCCGACGACTCGCATCGCCTGGCCGATATTTCCAGCTCCAACGCGGCGGCGATTGAAGAAGTGACCGTCAGCATCTCGCACATCGCCGATGCGACGCGCGAAACCGATTCGCTGGCGCGCAACACCGGCGAGCACTCGCGCGAGAGCGCCGGCGACATGCAGCGCATCAGCACCGAGATGGAGCATACCAGCCAGTCCGTAGGCGAGCTGTCTGCGCTGCTGGGCTCGCTGGAGCAGCGCTCGCAGGAGATTTCCAAGATCACCAGCGTGATCAGCGACATCGCCGATCAGACCAATCTCTTGGCGCTGAACGCGGCCATCGAGGCGGCCCGCGCCGGCGAACAGGGCCGCGGCTTCGCCGTGGTGGCGGACGAGGTGCGCAAACTGGCGGAGCGCACCGGCAAGGCGACGGTGGAAATCAGCGATATGGTGGAGAACATCCTCAGCGAAACCGGCAAGGCGGTGGGCAATATGCAGCGCACGGTGGGCGCGGTGGATACCAGCGTGGAACTGACCAGCCAGGCGCGCGGCCGCCTGATCGCCATCAGCGACGCCATGCAGCAGGTGATAGACAAGATCGGCGACGTGGCCTTGTCCACCAGCGAGCAGCACAACGCCACCACGGCGATGGCGCAAAGCACCGAGTCGATCAACAACCAGATTCTGGATTCCGACGCCGCGCTGCAGGGCGCGATGCAGACGCTGGAGGATTTGCGTCGCGTGGCGCGCACCATGCAAGACGCGTTTGGACGTTTCAAGCTATAACAAGATCGAGCAGCAGCCGGCCGGCAGTGTGGCGGAAGCGACATGTCGGCTGGTTATTGCTTGTCTGCTGGTCAGGATGTTGGATTATTTTGCTTACGACTGGTCGCGCAATTTGTAACTGTGATTTACAATTTGCCGCGTTTTGAGGCTCGCTGCCAGCGCAGGTTCTGCGCGGGCGGTGTGGGGCCGGCCCATCGTCGATGAAAAGCGCAATGCCATGAAATCCATCCGAAGCAAGATCGCCCTGCTGTTGGCGCTGGCCATACTGGTCGCCACCTGCGCCACAGCCGTCAGCGCCTATCTGAAATTCCGCAGCAATCTGTCCGACAGCATCGATGCCCAGCTCGATCTGGCCATCAGCGGACAGCAGCGCTTCGTCTCCAATTGGCTGGAGCAGCGCCGGCAGATCATTTCCAGCGCGGTGCGCCATGGCGGAGAAGCCGATCCCACCCTCTATCTGCAGCAGCTGGCCGAGGCCGGCGGCTATATCCAGATTTTCGTCGGCGACGGCGACACCAAGGGCATGGTCTATTCCATCCCCGGCAAGCAGAAGCCCAGCCCCGAATACGATCCCGCTTCGCGCGGCTGGTTCAAGACCGCCAAGGCCAAGGGCGGCGTCATTGTCACGCCGCCATACAAGCCCGCCAGCGCCACCATCAACGATCTGGTCATCACCGTGGCCCAGGCCTTGCCGGCCGGCAACAAGGTGGTCGGCGGCGACATCGCCATCGGCCAGTTGGTGAAATCGGTCTTGTCCGTGTCTTTGCCGGGCAATGGCTTTGTATTCCTGATGGGCAAGGATGGCAAACTGATCGCCTATCCCAAGGCCGATACCGCGCTCAAGCCGCTGTCCGACTTGATGCCGGGCATGGATGCCGACCACATCGCCAGCCTGTTGGACAAAAAGGAAGCGGCCGAGGTGGAGCTGGACGGCGGACGCCGCCTGCTGCGCCTGAGCCAGGTGGAGGGCAGCGACTGGGTGCTGGGCGTGGTGGTGGACAGCGAACTGCGCGATGCGCCGCTGCGGCAGATGATGGTCGATATGGTGATCGAACTGCTGGTGGTGCTGGTGGTGATGCTGCTGCTGGCGGGTTCGTATCTGGGGCGTTTGCTGAAGGGCTTGATCCAGGTGCGCGACGCGCTGCGCGAGATTTCGCAAGGCGAGGGCGATCTGACCCGCCGCATCCGCGCGGAAGGGGAAGACGAGGTGGCGCAGATGGCCGAGGCCTTCAACCAGTTCGTCGAGCGATTGAACCGCATGTTCCGTGAACTGCGCGGCGAAGCCGAACAGCTGACCCAGGGCGTGATCTCCGTCGGCGCGGTGGTGGCCAAGGTGGCCGAGGATTCGCATGCGCTGGCCGATATTTCCAGCTCCAACGCGGCGGCGATTGAAGAAGTGACCGTCAGCATCTCGCACATCGCCGACGCCACCCGTGAAACCGACGAGCTGGCGCGCGATACCGGCGCCCATTCCCAGGCCAGCGCCGAGGAGCTGCAGCGCATCAGCGGCGAGATGGCGCGCACCAGCCTGTCGGTGGGCGAGCTGGCCGGCCTGCTGGCGGCGCTGGAGCAGCGTTCGCAGGAGATTTCCAAGATCACCAGCGTGATCCGCGACATTGCCGATCAGACCAATCTGCTGGCCCTGAACGCCGCGATCGAAGCCGCGCGCGCCGGGGAGCAGGGCCGCGGCTTCGCCGTGGTGGCCGACGAGGTGCGCAAGCTGGCGGAGCGCACCGGCACGGCCACGGTGGAGATCGGCAATATGGTGCAGAACATTCTGTCCGAAACCGGCAAGGCGGTGGGCAATATGGAGCGCACCATCCAGTCGGTGGACAGCAGCGCCAGCCAGACCGAACAGGCGCGTTCACGGTTGGTGGACATCACCCGCGCGATGGGGCAGGTAGTGGACAAGATAGGCGATGTCGCCCTGTCCACCGGCGAGCAGCACAACGCCACCACGGCGATGGCGCAGAGCACCGAGTCGATCAACAACAAGATCCTCGATTCCGATGCCGCCCTGCAGGAGGCGCAGCAAACGCTGAATGCGCTGGATGGGGTGGCGCGCAGCATGCAACAGGCGTTCAGCCGCTTCAAATTGTAAAAATCAGATGGTTTGATTTGCCACGCCAGCCCTTGGGCTGGCGTTTTTCATGCTCAGACGGGAAAATGGACGGCGTGATGCGTATCGGACAAGAAAAAGGCTGACAATGAACAAGCTGTTGTTACCGCTGTTGCTGCTGGGCATGGCCGGCTGCTCCATGATTCCCACCCAGGAAGGCTACGCGCAAAAGGTATATCGCTGGCAGGGCCGCGACGCCAACGAAATGTTGAGCGTATGGGGGCCGCCCACCAAGACCATGCAAATGCCCAATGGCAATACGCTGTATTCGTATGTGAAAGAAAGCACGGTGCAGCAACCGCTGACCGAGAATACCCGTTACGAGCCCGGCACCAAGGTGACCGTCACCGACAACAACGGCCAAGCCAAGGTGATCGAAACGCCGGGGCGTTGGGTCAGCAATGGTTTCAGCGGCGGCGGCACCTACCAGTACCGCTGCGCCACCAATTTTGTGGTCGACAAGAAAACGCAGGAAGTGCTCAGCGTCAGCTTCGAGGGCAACGACTGCGTCGCCCCCTTGCAGCGTTAAAGCCTATTTTTTCAGCGCGGGCAGTTGCCACTGCCCCTTGCTTTCGAACGGCAGGTCCGCCACACCGTTCAGCCCTTGCAACTGGCCGTGGACATCGTAGTCCAGCTTGCCGCCCGGCAACTGCTGCCAGTTGGCCAGCTGGCGTATCCAGCCCGCCAACGAGGTTCGCACCTGCAGCTGCACCTGGCCTTCGCCGTTGGCCGGGATGGAGATCGGCTGATCGCTCATGCCGGTACCCAGTTTCTCGCCGGCCACCATTACTTCGAAGGTCAGGCCATTGGCTTTCAGGGGGATAGAGTTGGGGTTGCTGATGCGCAGCGTCACCAGAAAGTTTTGTTCGAACAGCGTGCTCTTGCCCGGTTCGATATTGCTGAGGCTGACTTGCGGTTTTTTCAGGCCCATGCTGCCGCAGCCGGCAAGCAGCAGCATCAGCAGCGTGGTGGCGATCCATTTCATGAGGCGGTGATCCAATTTGCAATGGCGAAAGCGCATTCTACTGGCAGCGCATGTCGCATTGTGTAAATGCATTGTGCGGAATTGTTAGCGTGCCAGCGCGCAAAAGCAACAGGCCATCTAAAGGATGGCCTGTTGCTTTTGCGGCTGCGTTCGCCAAAAACGCCTCTTCGGCGTCGGCTTCGCCCTGGCTTGCGGCGAGCGGATGGTCATCCCATTCGTTCCAGTCCTGCAGTTCAGCCCACAGCGCCTGTTTTTGCGCATGGCGCTGTCCGGAGCGGCTGGCCGCATGCGCCCCGCCTTTTTTCAATATCGGCGCGCAAGCCAGCGGATTGCGCGGTTTGATCGTATGCATGATTGTCCTTGTTGAGAATGCGCCGTGCGGCGCGCAGGCGATGTTGTGCCCGGCTGCGGCTGGCGTCAAGCAGGCAGCAAAAAGCCGCCCGGAGGCGGCTTGGCGGGCGGACGTCAGTCACACCATCAGGCTGGCCACCTTGGTGGTGATGATGTCCACGGCCGGGTCATTGGCGCCGTGCGGCAGGATCACATCGGCGAAGCGCTTGGTCGGCTCGATGAACTGATTGTGCATCGGGCGCACCGTGGTCAGGTATTGCTCGATCACGTTTTCCATGGTGCGGCCGCGCTCGGCGATGTCGCGCTTGAGGCGGCGGATGAAGCGGACGTCGGAATCGGTATCGACGAAGATTTTCAGCGACATCATTTCGCGCAGCGCGGCGTCGTACAGCGGAAACAGGCCTTCGATCACGATCACCGGCGCCGGTTGCACGGTGACGGTCTGGTCGGAGCGGGTGTGGTTGGCGAAGTCGTACACCGGCATCTCGATGGCGCGGCCGTTGCGCAGATCATCGATATGCGAGATCAGCAGCGGCCAGTCGAACGCCTGCGGGTGGTCGTAGTTGGTGCCCAGGCGCTGCTCGAAAGTCAGGTGGCTCTGGTCGCGATAGTAGTAGTCCTGGATGATTACCGCCGCCATCTCGGAACCAATGGTTTCCAGCACCTTGTTGGTAACCGTGGTTTTGCCGCTGCCGCTGCCGCCAGCAACGCCAATGATGAACGGGGTGCTCATGTTCGGATTTCCTTGATGTAATGAAAATATAAAAAACGCGCCATTCTAATGACTTATGGCGCGTTGTTCCACTCGATTTGCGACACCTTTCGACCACGATTCATCAAGCAGGCCTGTTATTTTCCTGTTCGGCCGCCCGATACCACTCCTGCATGGCCTGCAGGCTGAGAATATGGCGCACGTAAGCCTGGGAAGCCGGAGGCAGCGCGACGTTATAGGTTTGGAAGCGGGTGCAGATCGGCGCGAAGAAGGCGTCGGCGATGGTGAAATGGCCAAACAGGAAATCGCCGTCGGCGATATGGCTGGCGCGGTGTTCTTCCCATAGCGAAATGACGCGCGCGATGTCGGCCTCCACCGCCGGCGAGCTTTCGTAATCGATCTGCCGCAGGGTGATGTCCATGGACAAACTGCGCCGGAGCGCCTCAAAGCCGGAATGGATTTCCGCCACGATGGAGCGGGCGACGGCGCGCAGCTTGGCGTCGTCCGGCCACAAGCGCGCGGCGGGAAAGCACTCGGCCAGATATTCGCAGATGGCCAGCGAATCCCAAACCCGCAGCTTGCCGTCCACCAGCACCGGCACTTTGCCGGCCGGATTGGCGGCCAGGATGCGCGCCTTGGTGTCGGACAGGAACAGGTCGATCTGCTGTTCCTTGAACGGCTCGTCCAGCATCTTCAGCACCAGCCAGGGACGCAGCGACCAAGAGGAGTAGTTCTTGTTGCCAATGATGAGGGTGAACATGGCGGCTCCGTGTCGGTTGCCGGCCCAGCGCCGGCGCGTATTCGCCGATGATAAACCCGCTGCGCCGGATTGACACGCGCCGCCATGACGAAGGCCCCGCTTGGCGGGGCCTTGATGCGAAAGTGGTTTATTCCACCTCGTCTATCCATGCCTGCTGAATCGCCTCCAGCACGCGCTCGCCGCCGCGGCTGTGGTCGTCGTCAAAGCCGGGCAGGTCCACCACCCAGTTGTGCAGATCGACGAAGCGCACGGACTTGGGGTCTACCTCGGGATGGGTTTCGGCCAGTTCGATGGCGATGTCGTTAACGTCGGTCCATTTCATGCTGCTTGCCCTCCCTTCAATGGTGCTCTCTGGCGTGGTTGATCGTGTACTTGGGAATTTCGATGACCAGGTCTTCGTCGGCGACGATGGCCTGGCAGGACAGGCGCGATTGCGCTTCCAGGCCCCAGGCCTTGTCCAGCAGATCTTCTTCCAGCTCGTCGGCCTCGTTCAGCGAATTGCCGCCTTCGCGCACGATGCAGTGGCAGGTGGTGCAGGCGCAGGACATCTCACAGGCATGCTCGATTTCGATGTCGTGGGCGAGCAGCGCGTCGCAGATGCTTTGTCCGGTTTCGGCGTTGTCGATCACCGCGCCCTCGGGGCACAGGTCGGGATGGGGCAGAACAATGATTCGCGGCATGGCGAGTCCTTACAAATCGGTAATCTTGTGGCCCTTCAGCGCGCGGCGGATGTTGCGGTCCATGCGGCGGGCGGCGAAGGTTTCGGTGGCGTGGTTCAGCGCGGCGCTGGCTTCGTTGACGCGGCGGGTCTCGGCGGCCGCGATGGCGGCGTCAACGGCGGCGACGGCGGCTTCCACGGCGGCGCGTTCGGACTCATCCAGCAGATCGCCGTCCTGTTCCAAGGCGTTGCGTGTCGCGTCGCGCAGGCTTTCGGCATCGACGATGGCCTCGCGCAGCTTGCGCGCCTCGATGTCTTCCTGCACGTTGGCCATGGAGTCGGTCAGCATGCGGCTGATTTCGTCGTCGGACAGGCCGTAGGACGGCTTGACCTCGATGCTGGCTTCCACGCCGGAAGTCTGCTCGCGCGCGGTGACGGACAAGAGGCCGTCGGCATCGACCTGGAAAGTGATGCGGATGCGCGCGGCGCCGGCCACCATCGGCGGGATGCCGGTCAACACGAACTTGGCCAGGCTGCGGCAGTCGGAGACCAGCTCGCGTTCGCCCTGCAGCACGTGGATGGACATGGCGGTCTGGCCGTCCTTGAAGGTGGTGAAGTCCTGCGCGCGCGCCACCGGGATGGTGCTGTTGCGCGGGATGATCTTCTCGGTCAGGCCGCCCATGGTCTCGATGCCCAGCGACAGCGGCAGCACGTCCAGCAGCAGCCACTCGTCGTCCTGCTTGTTGCCGGCCAGCACATTGGCCTGGATGGCGGCGCCCAGCGCCACCACCTTGTCCGGGTCCAGATTGGTCAGCGGGGCGCGGCCAAAGTAGTCCGCCACAGCTTTTTGCACGTGCGGCATGCGGGTGGCGCCGCCCACCATCACCACGCCCTGGATGTCCTCGGGCGTGATCCTGGCGTCGCGCAGGGCCTTGCGCACCGGCTGCAGCGTCTTGTCCACCAGCGTCTTGGTGATGGCATGCAGCGTGGCCTGGTCCAGCTCCAGGTCCAGCGACTGGCCGTCCGACAGGATGGCGGTGATGCGGGTGCTGGCGTGGTCGGTCAGCGCTTCCTTGGCTTCGCGGGCGCGGGTGTGCAAGAGGCGCATGTCGTGGGCCGACAGGCCGGACAGGCCGGCCGATTCCAGCATCCAGCAGAATACGCGGTGGTCGAAGTCGTCGCCGCCCAGGGCCGAGTCGCCGCTGGTGGCCAGCACCTCGAATACGCCGCGGGTCAGCTTCAGGATGGACACGTCCAGCGTGCCGCCGCCCAGATCGTAGACGACGTAGGTGCCTTCGCTGGCGTTGTCCAGGCCGTAGGCGATGGCGGCGGCGGTGGGTTCGTTGAGCAGGCGCAGCACATTGAGGCCGGCCAGGCGCGCGGCGTCCTTGGTGGCCTGGCGCTGGGCATCGTCAAAGTAAGCCGGCACTGTGATGACCGCGCCGGTCAGCTCGCCGCCCAGGCTGGCTTCGGCGCGGTCTTTCAAGGCGCGCAGGATGTCGGCCGACACTTCCACCGGACTCTTGACGCCGGCGCGGGTGACCAGTTGCACCATGCCCGGCGCGTCCACGAAACGATAAGGCAGGCTGCCGATGTCCTTGATGTCGCTGATGCCGCGGCCCATGAAGCGCTTGGCCGAAACCACGGTGTTGTGCGGATCGCGGTTCTGCTCGCGCTGGGCGTCGTAGCCCACAGCCAGCACGCCTTCGTCGCCATAGCGCACCACCGACGGCAGCAGGCTGCGGCCATGCTCGTCCGGCAGGATGACGGAGGCGCCGCTGCGGACGGTGGCCACCAGCGAATTGGTGGTGCCAAGGTCTATGCCAACGGCCAGGCGGTGTTGGTGGGGAGCGGCGGAGAGGCCGGGTTCGGCGATTTGCAGTAAGGCCATGTCGTGATCTTTATGTCGTTGCTCAGGGCGGCGTCGCGAAGGGAGCTCAGTCCAGCAGGCTCTCGATGGCGTCGCCGATTTCCTGGTCCAGCTTTTCCATGAAGCGCAATTTTCTCACCAGAACGGCCGCGCAGTCCAAGTCGCCGCGCGCGTCCAGCGCCGTTTCCAGCTCGGCCTGCATGGCCTTGACCTCGCCGCGCAGCCGGCGCGACAACGACTCCAGCGCGTCCATGCTGGCGCGGGCGTCGTCTATGTCCTCGCGCCATTCCATCTGCGCCATCAGGAAATCCGCCGGCATCCGGGTATTGTTCTCTTCCTGGGTGTCGACGCCGGACAGCTGCAACAGGTAGCGTGCGCGGTTCAGCGGCGACTTGAGGGTTTGATACGCCTCGTTGACGCGGGTGGCCAGCATCAGCGCGCTGCGCTTCTCGGCGTCGCCGGCGCTGGCATAGCGGTCCGGGTGAACCTGGGCGGCGGCGGCGCGCCAGGCGGCGTCAAGCGCGGCGGCATCCTGCGCGAAACGGCGCGGCAGGCCGAACAGGGCGAAGAAGTCCTGATTGAAATCGTGGTTCATCTATGCGTCCGGAGCGAAGGGAGGAGCCGGAAAAACACAGGCGGAGCATGACGGCTTGCGCGTCCAAGCTCCGCCCGGCGACGGTATCGGCAATCAGACGTTGAAGCTTTCGCCGCAGCCGCACTCGTTCTTGACGTTGGGGTTGTTGAACTTGAAGCCTTCGTTCAAACCTTCCTTGGCGTAGTCCAGCTCGGTGCCGTCCAGATAGGCCAGGCTCTTGGCGTCGGTGAAGATCGCCACGCCGTGGCTTTCGAAACGCACGTCGTCGCTGTTTTCGACATCGACGAATTCCAGCTTGTAGGCCATGCCGGAGCAACCGGAGGTTTTCACACCCAGGCGCACGCCCAGGCCTTTGCCGCGCTTGGCGATAAAGGCGCTGATATGGGCGGCGGCGCGTTCGGAAAGAGTCAGTGCCATCGGTCGCCTCCGCTTACTTGCCGTGCTTCTGCTTGTAGTCTTCCACCGCGGCCTTGATCGCGTCTTCGGCCAGGATGGAGCAGTGGATTTTCACCGGCGGCAGCGCCAGTTCTTCGGCGATGGCGGTGTTCTTGATCGTCAGTGCCTCGTCCAGAGACTTGCCCTTCACCCACTCGGTCACCAGCGACGAGGAGGCGATGGCGGAACCGCAGCCGTAAGTCTTGAACTTGGCGTCTTCGATCACGCCGTCGGCGCCGACCTTGATCTGCAGCTTCATCACGTCGCCACAGGCCGGCGCGCCGACCATGCCGGTGCCGATGCTGTCGTCGCCCTTGTCGAACGAGCCGACGTTGCGCGGATTTTCGTAGTGATCCAACACTTTTTCGCTGTATGCCATTTTCTTGCTCCTGCAAGGCCGCGGCGACTAGGCCGCCGCGGCCGGTAACTGGTTATCGGCTCAATGCGCCGCCCATTGAACGCTGTTCAGGTCCACGCCGTCCTTGTACATCTCCCACAGCGGCGACAGTTCGCGCAGCTTGCCGATCTTGGACTTCAACAGCGCGATGGCGTAGTCGATTTCCTCTTCGGTGGTGAAGCGGCCCAAGGTGAAGCGGATGGAGCTGTGCGCCATTTCGTCGTTGCGGCCCAGGGCGCGCAGCACGTAGGACGGCTCCAGCGAGGCGGAGGTGCAGGCGGAGCCGCTGGACACGGCCAGGTCCTTGATGGCCATGATCAGGCTTTCGCCCTCGACGAAGTTGAAGCTGACGTTGAGGTTGTGCGGCACGCGCTGGTCGATGTCGCCGTTGATGTACACCTCTTCCATGTCCTGGATGCCGTTCCACAGCCGGTCGCGCAGCATGCGGATGCGCTCGTTCTCGCTGTCCATTTCCTCGCGGGCGAGGCGGAAGGCTTCGCCCATGCCGACGATCTGGTGGGTGGCCAGGGTGCCGGAGCGGAAGCCGCGCTCATGGCCGCCGCCGTGCATCTGCGCTTCCAGGCGCACGCGCGGCTTGCGGCGCACGTACAGCGCGCCGATGCCCTTGGGGCCGTAGGCCTTGTGCGCGGACAGGCTCATCAGATCCACCTTCAGGGTGTTCAGGTCGATCTTGACCTTGCCCGGCGCCTGGGTGGCGTCGACGTGGAAGATGATGCCTTTTTCGCGGCAGATCTCGCCGATCTGCGGAATATCCTGGATCACGCCGATTTCATTGTTCACGTACATCACGGACACCACGATGGTATCCGGACGGATGGCCGCCTTGAAGGCGTCGATGTCCAGCAGGCCGTTTTCCTGCACGTCCATATAGGTCACTTCGAAGCCCTGGCGCTCCAGTTCGCGACAGGTGTCCAGCACCGCCTTGTGCTCGGTCTTGACGGTGATGATGTGCTTGCCCTTGCTCTTGTAGAACTGGGCCGCGCCCTTGATCGCCAGGTTGTCGGACTCGGTGGCGCCGGAGGTCCAGACGATTTCTTTAGGGTCGGCTCCGATCAGCTTGGCCACTTCGGCGCGCGCGTTTTCGACGGCCTCTTCCGCTTCCCAGCCGAAGCTGTGGCTGCGCGAGGCGGGGTTGCCGAACTTGCCGGTCAGATAGGGAATCATCTTTTCGGCGACGCGCGGGTCCACCGGGGTGGTGGCCGAGTAATCCAGATAGATCGGTAGCTTGAGCTGGCTCATACATTATCTCCGCAAGATTTTCAGGCGCTTACAGGGCGCTGCCGGCGGCGGCTGCGTGCTTGCTGCCGCAGCTGTCGCGCTTGTCCTGCACCACGCTGGTTTCCTTGGCGTGCTCTTCCTGGGCGTGCTGTTGCTCCACCAGGCTGGCGAGGCTCACCTTGGACAAGTAATCGAAAATGGTGACGTTGAGGTTGGTCCACAAGTCATGGGTCATGCAGCGCTGGCTGCCGCGACAGTTTTCGCGGCCGCCGCATTGGGTGGCGTCCACCGGCTCGTCGACGGCGACGATGATGTCGGCCACCGAGATGTCCTGGATTTCTTTGGCTAGGGTGTAGCCGCCGCCGGGGCCGCGCACGCTGTCAACCAGCTCGGCGCGGCGCAGTTTGCCGAACAGTTGTTCCAGGTAGGACAGCGAGATGTTCTGGCGTTCGCTGATGCCGGCCAGCGTGACCGGGCCGCGCTCCTCGCGCATGGCCAGATCCAGCATGGCGGTGACGGCGAAGCGTCCTTTGGTGGTGAGGCGCATGATGTTCTGTTCCGGTGGGTGGTTGTCGCCATTATACTCAATATCCGACTATTTTAGTCAAGTATTGTGAGGCCGATCCCGGTCACCGGAAGGTCAAAGTTGAGCATTTTACTTGGTTTAAGCCGGACGGGGCTATGGATTTTTAGTGTTTGTCCATGCGCTTGTGTAAAATCGCTGCAATATCGGGACGGTTGTGCCGCTGTCGGCATGCGTGGGGAATCGCCACGCGGCGGCAGACGATGCCGCCGCCATGTCCACCCTGCGGGGAAGCGCGAGGATACAAGCACAATGCACAAGGTCGTCATCAGCGGCACGGGGTTGTTCACCCCGCCCCATGCCGTCAGCAATGAGGAGTTGGTCGAGGCGTTCAACACCTTCGTCCGCAACCATAACGCGGCTCATCAGGCCGAAATCGAAGCCGGCGCGCTGGAGCCGCTGGCCGAATCCAGCGCCGAATTCATCGAGAAGGCATCCGGCATCAAGCAACGCTTTTTGATGGACAAGAGCGGCGTGCTCGATCCGGCCAGGATGACGCCGTATCTGCCGGAACGGCCCAACGAAGAGCTGTCGCTGCAGGCCGAGATGGCCGTGGCCGCTGCCCGCCAGGCCATGGAAGCGGCCGGCCGCAGCGCCGCCGACATCGACATGGTGATTGTCGCCTGCTCCAATATGCAGCGGCCGTATCCGGCGATGGCGGTCGAGGTGCAGCAGGCGCTGGGCATAGCCGGCTATGCCTTCGATATGAATGTGGCCTGCTCGTCGGCCACCTTCGGCATCCAGACCGCCGTCAATGCGGTGGCCACTGGCCAGGCGCGGGCGGTGCTGATGGTCAATCCGGAGATCTGTTCCGCCCACCTGAACTTCCGCGACCGAGACAGCCACTTCATCTTCGGCGACGCCTGCACCGCCGTGCTGCTGGAGCGCGCCGACGCGGCGATCTCGGCGCAGCGCTACGAAGTGCTCGGCTGCAAGCTGGCCACGGTGTTTTCCAACAATATCCGCAATAATTTCGGCTTCCTGAACCGGTGCGACGAAAGTGGCGTCGGCCAGCCCGACAAGCTGTTTGTGCAGCAGGGGCGCAAGGTATTCAAAGAAGTATGCCCGATGGTTGGCGAGCATATCGTCGCCCATCTGGAGTCTTTGGACATTGAGCCGTCGGCGGTGCGCCGTTTCTGGCTGCATCAGGCCAACCTGGCGATGAACCAGCTGATCGCCCGGCGCGTGCTGGGGCGCGAGGCCGACGCGGTGGAGGCGCCGGTGATTCTGGACCGTTACGCCAACACTAGTTCCGCCGGTTCGGTGATTGCCTTCCATCTGCATTCCAATGATTTGCAAGCCGGCGATGTTGGCGTCATCAGTTCTTTCGGGGCGGGCTATTCCGTCGGCTCCGTGGTGTTGCGCAAACGGTGAGCGCGGCTCCGCTGAAGTGCCTGCAACGGCCGACAATGCCATAAAAAAGCCAGAGGGCGCTTGTCAAAAGCGCCCTCTGTGCATAATGTATCCCCACCAGCCGAATCCAAGATTTCGGTTCAATAGCAAAAAAGACCCAACTGATGGTCTGTACAAAGGGAAGGGAAACATTTATGCAAGCTTTCAAAAAGCTTTTGGTGCTTGGCGCGTTCGCGGGAACTTCATTGGCGGCGCATGCCGCCGGCACCCTGGTGTTCTGTTCCGAGGGCAGCCCGGCCGGTTTCGATCCGGGCCAATACACCTCCGGCACCGATTTCGACGCCTCGGCCGAAACCGTGTTCAACCGTCTGGTGCAATTCCAGCGCGGCGGCACCAAGGTGATTCCGGGCCTGGCAGAAAAGTGGGAAGTGTCGGCCGATGGCCTGACCTACACCTTCAATCTGCGCAAGGGCGTGAAGTTCCAGACCACCGACTACTTCAAGCCGACGCGCGAATTCAACGCCGATGACGTGGTGTTCACCTTCGACCGGATGCTCAACAAGAACAATCCGTTCCGCAAGGCTTACCCGACCGAGTTCCCGTACTTCACCGACATGGGCATGGACGAAAACATCGTCAAGGTCGAGAAGGTGGATCCGTACACCGTCAAGTTCACGCTGAAGAAGATCGACGCCGCCTTTGTGCAAAACCTGGCGATGAGCTTCGCCTCGATCCAGTCCGCGGAATACGCCGACAAGCTGCTGAAGGACGGCAAGCCGCAGCTGATCAACCAGCAGCCGGTGGGCACCGGTCCGTTCATCTTCAAGCGCTACCAGAAGGATGCGCAGATCCGCTTTGCCGCCAACAAGGATTACTGGGACAAGGCTGATGGTCCGAAGGTGGACAATCTGGTGTTCGCGATCACCACCGACGCCTCGGTGCGCTACCAGAAGCTGAAGGCCGGCGAGTGCCAGATCACCACCTATCCGCGTCCGACCGACATCGCCGCGATGAAGGCCGATCCGAAGATGAAAGTGATCTCCCAGGCCGGCTTCAACCTGGGCTACCTGGCCTACAACGTCAAGCACAAGCCGCTGGACAAGCTGGAAGTGCGCGAGGCGCTGGACATGGCCATCAACAAGAAGGCCATCCTGCAGGCGGTGTACCAGGGCGCCGGCCAGGCGGCCACCAACCCGATGCCGCCGACCCAGTGGTCGTACAACAAGAACCTGAAGGACGCGCCGTACGACGCGGCCAAGGCCAAGGCCCTGCTGGCCAAGGCGGGCTACCCCAACGGCTTCGACATCACCCTGTGGGCGATGCCGGTGCAGCGTCCGTACAACCCCAATGCCAAGCTGATGGCGGAAATGATCCAGTCCGACTGGGCCAAGATCGGCGTCAAGGCCAAGATCACCTCCTACGAGTGGGGCGAGTATCTGAAGCGCGCCAAGGCCGGCGAGCATGACTCCATGCTGATCGGCTGGACCGGCGACAACGGCGATCCGGACAACTGGCTGGGCGTGCTGTTCGGCTGCGACGCCATGAACGGCAACAACTTCTCCAAGTTCTGCTACAAGCCGTTCGAAGACCTGATCCAGAAGGGCAAGAGCACCGCTAACGTCGCCGAGCGCACCAAGCTGTACATGAAGGCGCAGGAGATCGTGAAGCAGCAAGTGCCGCTGACCACCATCGCCCACTCCACCGTCAATCAGCCGATGCTGAAGTCGGTGCAGGGCTTCAAGGTCAGCCCGTTTGGCCTGAACTCCTTCTATGGCGTCAGCGTCAAGTAAACCTTGCCTGAACCAGGCATGACCATGGCGGCGGGGCCTAGCTCCGCCGCTTGCAACAAGTGCCGGCCTCATCAGCAATCCATGTAGAGAGAGCGGTGGTCCGGCATGGCAGTATCTGCACGGGAATCAAGGTAGAAGCTAGAAGCAAGGCCAGGGCAAGGCAGCCGGCATGACGCCGGTTTGACCTGCGTCAATCCCTCGCGGCGGTCGGACTGATATCGTCTGTTTCGCCGGAGTGGTGGATGCAGCTAATGCTGGTGGGTGGTTTAGTTG
The DNA here is from genome assembly GCF_059916625.1 of Chromobacterium sp. CCUG 76385. Classification (NCBI taxonomy): domain Bacteria; kingdom Pseudomonadati; phylum Pseudomonadota; class Betaproteobacteria; order Neisseriales; family Chromobacteriaceae; genus Chromobacterium; species Chromobacterium sp. CCUG 76385. Next base: position 9,060 of record NZ_JAUCGU010000025.1, on the reverse strand, counting down.
CCGTCCGCCGCCCGGCACCCTGTCCTCTTTACGTCGCGCCTCGCGCGGCGGCCCAGTTCTCTCCCCGTATTTCCCCGTGTCGATTTCCTGCTCGCCATGTCTCTAGCAGTCAGACGGCGCGCGCGATGTTGGCATCGTCCGCGCCCGGGAGAGTTATCCATGTTTTCATTCATCTTGCGCAGGCTGGGCCTTCTGGTGCCCACCTTTTTCGGCATTACGCTGCTGACATTCGGCCTGATCCGCATGATTCCCGGCGACCCGGTGGAAGTGATGGTGGGCGAGCGCACGCTCGACCCCAAGATGCACGCCGAGGCGCTGCACCGTTTGGGCTTGGACAAGCCCTTGTACGCCCAGTATTTCGACTACATAGTCAATCTGCTGCATGGCAACCTGGGCGAGTCGCTGGTGACCAAGAGCAGCGTCTGGACCGAGTTCAAAACGCTGTTCCCCGCCACGCTGGAGCTGGCGCTGTCGGCGCTGCTGTTCGCCATCGTGTGGGGGCTGCTGGCCGGCGTGCTGGCGGCGATCAAGCGCGGCTCGCTGTTTGATCACGGCGTGATGGGCATCTCGCTGACCGGCTTTTCCATGCCCATCTTCTGGTGGGGCCTGATCCTGATCATGTTCTTCTCGGTCAAGCTGGGCTGGACGCCGGTATCGGGCCGCATGGACCTGATGTTCGACATTCATCCGCGCACCGGCTTCATGCTGATCGACAGCTGGCTGGCCGAGTCGGCCGACCCCGAGGGCAATGCCGGCGCGTTCAAGAGCGCGTTGAGCCACCTGATCCTGCCGTCCATCGTGCTGGGCACCATTCCGCTGGCGGTGATCGCCCGGATGACCCGTTCGTCCATGCTGGAAGTGCTGCGCGAAGACTACGTGCGCACCGCGCGCGCCAAGGGCCTGTCTCCGGCCCGCGTCATCTTCATCCACACCCTGCGCAACGCGCTGATCCCGGTGCTGACGGTGATCGGTCTGCAGGTGGGCACGTTGATGGGCGGCGCGGTGCTGACCGAGACCATCTTCTCCTGGCCCGGCATCGGCAAATGGCTGATCGACGCCATCGGCCGCCGCGACTACCCGGTGGTGCAGAACGGCATCCTGATGGTGGCCACGCTGGTGATCGTCACCAACTTCATCGTCGACATCCTGTACGGCATCGCCAATCCGCGCATCCGTCACGCCAAGTAAGCAGGGACGCAATATGAGCCAAACCAAGCAAACCGCGGCCGCTCAGCCGGCCGACCTGGCGCTGTCCTATCCGTCTCCGCTGAAGGAGTTCTGGCAGGGCTTTTCCCACAACAAGGGCGCGGTCGCCGGCCTCGTCTTCGTGGTCTTCATCGTCACCTGTGCGCTGCTGGCGCCGCTGCTGGCGCCGTACAGCCCGATCGAGCAGTATCGCGACCACCTGCTGACCCCGCCGTCCTGGGAGGCCGGCGGCAGCATGCAATTCCTGTTCGGCACCGACGAGCTGGGCCGCGACATCCTGTCGCGCCTGATCTACGGCGCGCGGCTGTCGCTGTTCATCGGCCTGATGTCGGTGGTGATGGCGCTGGTGCCGGGCGTGATCCTGGGCTTGCTCGCCGCCTTCTTCCCCAAGGTGCTGGGCGCGTCCATCATGCGCCTGATGGACATCATGATGGCCCTGCCGTCGCTGCTGCTGGCGGTGGCCATCATGGCCATCCTCGGCCCCGGCCTGACCAATGCGATGATCGCCATCGCCACGGTTTCGCTGCCGGCCTATGTGCGCCTGACGCGCGCCTCCGCCATGACCGAGCTGAACCGCGACTACGTGGTGGCTTCGCGCGTGGCGGGCGCCGGCCTGTTCCGCTTGATGTTCGTGACCGTGCTGCCGAACTGCATGGCGCCCTTGATCGTGCACGCCACCATGAGTTTCTCCTCCGCGATTCTGGAAATCGCCGCGCTGGGCTTCCTGGGCCTGGGCGTGCAGCCGCCGACCGCCGAGTGGGGCACCATGCTGGCCTCGGCCCGCGACTACATCGAGAGCGCGTGGTGGGTGGTGACCTTGCCCGGCCTGACCATCCTGCTATCGGTATTGGCGATCAACCTGATGGGCGACGGCCTGCGCGACGCGCTGGACCCGAAACTGAAGCGCGCCGCCTGAGGATAAGAATATGAGTCTGTTGCAAATCAAGAATCTGTCCGTGGAGTTCGGATCGGAAAAAAATCCGTTCCGCGCGGTGGAAGGGCTGGAGCTGTCGGTCGATCAGGGCGAGATCGTCGGGATTGTCGGCGAGTCCGGTTCCGGCAAGTCGGTCACCATGATGGCCATGATGGGCCTGTTGGAAGGGCAGGGCCGCATCGTCGCCGACGAATTGTCCTTCGACGGCAAGGATCTGCTGACCATCTCGGCGCGCGGCCGCCGTAAGATCGTCGGCAAGGATATCTCGATGATCTTCCAGGATCCGATGACGGCGCTGAACCCCAGCTACACCGTCGGCTACCAGATCATGGAAGTGCTGAAGGTGCATCAGGGCCTGCGCGGCGCGGCGCTGAAGGCGCGCGCGCTGGAGCTGATGCAGCTGGTGGAGATTCCCGCCGCCGCCACCCGTCTGGACGCGTATCCGCACCAGCTGTCCGGCGGCATGAGCCAGCGTGTGGCCATCGCCATGGCTATCGCCTGTAATCCCAAGCTGTTGATCGCCGACGAGCCGACCACCGCGCTGGACGTCACCATTCAGGCGCAGATCATGGAACTGCTGGTGTCCTTGCAGAAGAGCCAGAACATGGCCCTGATCCTGATCACCCACGATCTGGCCGTGGTGGCCGAAGTCGCGCAGCGGCTGGTGGTGATGTATGCCGGCCAGGTGGCGGAGATGGGCACGGTGCCGGAAATCTTCCGCCATCCGACTCACCCGTACACCGAGGCCTTGCTGATGTCCATTCCGGAGCACAGCAAGGGCGCGCGCCGCCTGTCCACGCTGCCGGGCATCGTGCCGGGGCAGTACGACCGCCCTAGCGGTTGCCTGTTGTCTCCGCGCTGCCCGTACGCGCAGGACAATTGCCGCAGCCAGCGGCCCGGACTGACCGCCCATGCGCATGGCGCGGTGCGTTGCCACTACCCGTTGCCGGCCAAGGAGAAGCAGCATGGCTAAGGTTTTGCAAGCAAGGGATCTGACCCGTTACTACGATGTGGCGCAGGGCATGTTCAAGCCCAAGGCGCAGGTGAAGGCGCTGGCTGGCGTTTCGTTTGAACTGGAAGCCGGCCGCACGCTGGCGGTGGTGGGCGAGTCCGGCTGCGGCAAGAGCACGCTGGCGCGCCAGCTGACGCTGATCGAGCAGCCGACGTCCGGCTCGCTGCTGTTGGACGGCCAGGATGCCGCCCAGGCCGGCAGCGCCGAACTGAAAGCCATGCGCCGCAAGGTGCAGATGGTGTTCCAGAACCCTTACGGCTCCTTGAATCCGCGCCAGAAGATAGGCGATCAGCTGTCGGAGCCGCTGTTGATCAATACCGATCTGTCGGCCAAGGCGCGCGAGGAAAAAGTGCGCGCCATGATGACGCGGGTCGGTCTGCGTCCGGAGCACTACTTCCGCTATCCGCACATGTTTTCCGGCGGCCAGCGCCAGCGCATCGCCATCGCCCGCGCCATGATGCTGAACCCGAAGATCGTGGTGGCGGACGAGCCGACCTCGGCGCTGGACGTATCGATTCAGGCGCAGGTGCTGAACCTGTTCATGGATTTGCAGGAGGAGTTCAACACCGCCTATGTGTTCATCTCGCACAACCTGGCGGTGGTGGAGCACGTGGCCAATGACCTGATGGTGATGTATCTGGGCCGCGCGGTGGAGGTGGGCGACAAGTCCCGCGTCTACGGACGCCCCTTGCATCCGTACACCCAGGCGCTGTTGTCGGCCACGCCGTCCATCCATCCGGAGGATCGCCGCATCAAGATCAAGATCGAGGGCGAATTGCCGAGTCCGCTCAATCCGCCGTCCGGCTGCGCGTTCCACAAGCGCTGCCCGCACGCCAATGAGCGCTGCAAGGCCGAAGTGCCGCAGTTGCGCGAGCTGGATCAGCGCATGGTGGCCTGTCACCGCGCGGAAGAGATCAACGGCTGAGTTCCATCGCGCACGTCAGCCCGCAATGGCCACCGTTGCGGGCTTTTCATTTTTCGCCGGCATGTGCGGCTACACTGAAAGCTCACCCACTACGGAGGCGGATCATGCATCTTCACCCTTATCTGCACTTCAACGGCCAGGCCGAGCAGGCGCTGAATTTCTACCGCGAGGCGCTGGGCGGCCAGATCGCCATGCTGATGCGTTACGCCGACGCGCCCAAGGATATGCCGTCGATGGGCGGCATCGATCCGAACTGGGTGATGCACGCCAGACTGACTTTCGGCGCCAATGCGCTGATGATTTCAGACACCGACCGGCCGGTGGCGTCTGGCCAGCAGATCACGCTGTCGATCAACCTGGAGGGCGACACCGCGGCGGCGGAAAGGGTTTTTGCCGCGCTGAGCACAGGCGGCCAGGTGACGATGCCGCTGAGCAAAACGTTCTGGAACGCGCTTTTTGGCTGCTTTAGTGATAAATTCGGCGTCAGCTGGATGGTCAACTGCCAATTATGATCTTTTCTTGACGGCCCTCCCGGCGCGGCAGTTTTTTGCCGCGTCGCACAAAAATTCCTTTACCACCCCGCCTTCGCGAGATACATTCGCCATGGAACACGCACTCAAAGCCCGAGGAAAACGTCAATTGAAACGAGCCGTCTATGCCGGCAGCTTTGACCCGGTGACCAATGGCCACTTGTGGATGATACGAGAGGCGGTGGAATTGTTTGACGAGCTGATCGTCGCCGTTGGCGTCAATCCCGACAAGCATTGCACTTTCAGCGCAGAGCAGCGGGTTGCGCTGCTGCGCGAGGTGACTGCCGGATTCAGCAAGCTGAGAGTCGAGGTCTTCGAAAATCAGTTTCTGGTGAATTACGCGCAAAGCGTCGGTGCCAACTATATCGTCCGGGGCATCCGCACCGCCAGCGACTACGAATACGAGCGCACGATGCGCTATATCAATTCCGACCTGCATCCGGACATCACCACCTTGTTCCTGCTGCCGCCGCGCGAGTACGCCGAGGTATCCTCGACCATGGTCAAGGGGCTGATCGGGCCGCGCGGCTGGGAGGGTGTGATTCGCCAGTACCTGCCGGAGCCGGTGTACCGCAAGATGCTGGAGATGTATTCCCCGCAATAGGCCTTATAATGCAGGCCTGAACCGAATGTCGCGCCAGCCCTCGGCTGGCGCTTTGCTTTGCCGCTTCGAGGATTTTTCATGCAGGATGTCAGCGCCTTCGCCAACCGTCTGGCCAAGAACTACAAGCATTACGCCAAATGGGCGCGCCGTCAGGGGCTGGATGCCTGGCGGGTCTACGATAAGGACGTGCCGCAGTTTCCGTTCGCCGTCGACCTCTACGGCGGCAAAGTGCATCTGCAGGAATACGACACCGGCTGGGAAATGGGCGACGACGAGTATCGCGCCTGGATCGACGCGGTGGCCGCGGCCATCGAGCAGGTGACCGGCATCCCGGCCGCGGCGGTGACGCTGAAGAACCGCCGCAGGCAGAAGGGGGTCAGCCAGTACGAGAAAGTGGGCCGCGAGGGAGACGACTTTGTGGTCGAAGAGTTCGGCCAGCGCTTCATCGTCAATCTGGACCGCTATCTGGACACGGGTTTGTTTCTGGACCACCGCAATACCCGCAAGCGGGTGCGGGAAGAGGCGGCCGGCAAACGTTTCCTGAACCTGTTCGCCTACACTGGCAGTTTCACCGTCTATGCCGGCGCCGGCGGCGCGGTCAGCTCGGAAACCGTGGACATGTCCAATACCTACCAGGATTGGTCGCGCCGCAATTTCGAGCTGAACGGCCTGGACCTGGACAAGCACCAGCTGGTCCGCGCCGATGTGTTCCAGTATCTGGAGCAGGCGGTGGACGAGGGCAAACAGTTCGATCTGATCGTGATGGACCCGCCCACCTTCTCCAACTCCAAGAAGATGCGCGACATCCTGGACGTGCAGCGCGACCACGTCTGGCTGATCGACTACGCCATGGCCTTGCTGGCGCCGGGGGGCTGGCTGTATTTCTCCAATAATCTGCGCACTTTCCAGTTGGACCAGCGGCTGAGCGACGATTACCAGATCCGCGACCTCAGCGCGCAATCGGTGCCGGAAGACTTCCGCAATCGCAAGATCCACCAGTGCTGGCGCATCAGCCGCGCTTGATGGGCGCATCGCGCTGATTGTAAAACGTTTTTACGCGAACTTTCTCCTGCGCCGTCCACTCGAATAGCACAGCGCGTTTCCGCATGGAGCCGCCGACTGGCCAGCCGGCGGCCTGTGTGTCGCCTTGCCGCGCGCGGCAAGATGCGGAATGCGCCATGCCTTCCTTTCATCATCGGTCTGTCTGTGTCGCGGCGCGTGCGCGCTTTCGCTCAAAACGACAACAGGAGAAACGATGATCCAGCTTGATTTCTACGGCACCCTGGTGGCTGCCTCTCTCGTCCTGCTGCTAGGGCGCAAACTGGTCGCCCATACCGGCGTGCTGCGCACATATAACATTCCCGAACCCGTCGCCGGCGGCCTGGTCGTCGCCGCCTGCCTGCTGGCCTTGCGCCAGTTTTCCGGCATAGAGGTCCGTTTCGACACCTCGCTGCAAACGCCGCTGATGCTGGCCTTTTTCGCCGCCATCGGCCTGAACGCCAACCTGGCCAGCCTGAAGCAGGGCGGCAAGACGGTAGGCATCTTCCTCGGCGTGGTGGTCGGCCTGTTGCTGGTGCAGAACACCCTGGGCGTGGCCGTGGCCAGCGCGCTGGGGCTGGACCCGCTGATGGGACTATTGGCCGGTTCGATCACGCTGTCCGGCGGCCATGGCACGGGCGCGGCATGGAGCGGCACCTTCAGCGACACCTATGGCCTGGCTTCTGCCGCCGAGCTGGCGATGGCCTGCGCCACTTTCGGCCTGGTGCTGGGCGGCTTGATCGGCGGCCCGGTGGCGCGCTTCCTGGTCAAGCGGGTCAAGACGCCGGGCGCGGAGCACAATAGCGACCAGCCGCCGCAGGGCTTCGAGCAGCCGGACGCGCAACGCCTGATCACGCCGCATTCCTTCATCGAGACGCTGGCGCTGATCGCCGTCTGCCTGCTGGGCGGCACCTTCATCGGCTCGCTATTGAAGGGAACAGCGTTCGAGCTGCCCACTTTCGTTTGCGTGCTGTTCGTCGGCGTGCTGATCAGCAACGGCCTGGCGGCGCTCGGTTGGTACAAGATCTTCGAGCGCGAGGTGTCGGTGCTGGGCAATGTCAGCCTGTCGCTGTTCCTGGCGCTGGCCTTGATGTCGCTGCGGCTATGGGACCTGGCGGCGCTGGCGTTGCCTATCTTCGCGTTGCTATTGCTGCAAACGATGGCGATGGCGCTGTACGCGGTGTTCGTCACCTTCCGCATGATGGGGCGCAACTACGACGCGGCGGTGTTGGCGGCCGGCCATTGCGGCTTCGGCCTGGGCGCCACGCCCACCGCCATCGCCAATATGCAGGCGGTGACCGAGCGCTTCGGCCCGTCGCATCTGGCCTTTCTGGTGGTGCCGATGGTGGGCGCCTTCTTCATCGATATCGTCAACGCCATCGTGATCAAGCTGTATCTGGCGTTGCCGTTCATCGGCTGACAGGGTCGGGGCTATCGGGGAAATAGAAAAATTCAACCAGGGCGATGGCTTGCAATGGGCTTGCCGCGCTCATATGTTGATCTCAAGACGGTCCGCCGCTGGCGGGCCACACGATAGCGAAAGAGAGCAGCTATGTCTTATATCAACCTCACCGCCGACAATTTCAACGCCAATATGAAGGAAGAGGGGCTGGTCATCCTCGACTTCTGGGCGCCATGGTGCGGTCCTTGCAAGATGTTCGGCCCGGTATTCGAGGCGGCTTCAGAGAAGCACGCCGACGTCGTGTTCGGCAAGATCAATACCGAAGACGAGCGCGACTTGGCCAGCCATTTCAATATCCGCTCCATTCCGACGCTTATCGCCATCAAGGATGGCATCATGGTGTTCAACCAGGCCGGCGCGATGATGGGCGCCCAGTTCGAGCAGCTGATCCAGGGGCTGCGCGAGCTGGATATGGATAAGGTGAGGGCGGATATCGCCAGCCAGCAAGAATGACAGGATGGCGGCAGGCGGTGGATGTAATGTGAGACGATAGGGCAGGCGAGGGCGCATTGCCCTATTCTTATTATGTGGTATTGCGCCGAAGCTGAAGCGCGTTCGGCTGGGAGGCATCATGAAGCGTTGGAGTGTGCTATTGCTGTTGTGGGGGCAAGCGGCGCTGGCCAGTTGCCCGTCTCTGCTCAATTACACGGTGCCCGGTCTGATGGGGGGCGAAATCAATCTCTGCCAGTATGCGGACCGGCCGGTGCTGGTGGTCAATACGGCCAGTCACTGCGGCTTCACCCCGCAGTTCACCCAGCTGGAGTCGTTATATAAGCAGTACGGGCCGCGCGGCCTGATGGTCATCGGCTTCCCGAGCAACGATTTTTATCAGGAACTGGACAAGCCGAGCGAGATCGGCGCGTTCTGCCAGGCCAACTATGGCGTGACCTTTCCGATGGCCGGCAAGGGGCATGTCCGGGGCGGCGACGCCCAGCCTTTCTTCAAGGCGCTGATCGCCGCCACCGACGACGCGCCGATGTGGAATTTCCACAAGTATCTGATCCTGCCGGGCGCCAGCAAGGTCATCAGCATCAATACCCGCACCAAGCCCGACGCGCCGGAGGTGGTGGACGCTTTTCTGCCTTATTTGAAGCCCGCTGCGGCACAATCCTCCGCTCAAACACAGCCTTGAAGCCTGCCTTGAATAGCGCCGCCGCCAGGCGGCGTTGTCTTTTCTTTTAATCGCGTCATTTCAGTTTTCTTTCAAATCAGCGGCTTGCAGGGCTGTGGCGAAGAAATCTCACTTTTTCTCGCAAAAGGTGTTGACGAGGTGCAGGCCCGGGCGTATAGTTCGCCTCCTCAGCTGACGCAGCGAACGAAACAGCGGAAACGAAACGGTTTCCGGTGCG
>NZ_JAUCGU010000024.1:0-67762 GCF_059916625.1 Chromobacterium sp. CCUG 76385 | reverse complement strand
TCATCAGCAGATACAACCTGTGCATTGTTTGCAGGAAGCGGTGGGGAGAGGCTACCAACTTACAATTGGGACATAGCTTTTCAAAAGCTTAGTATGCGTAAAATGCTTGAGACAAATCGTCCAAGTGATTTTCTGGAATTAATACCCAAAACAGACATCATTGGGAAAATGATGAAACCGCACTACCAGGCGCTTAGAGCATTACGCAATGATATTTTTCACCTACGTGACAATATAAATGAAATACAAAATTTTTTTGCTCGAGAGGAAGAACGCCTTATTTGGGCAAAAAATTTACATGCCGCTTTCGCAGAATTTTTCTCTGAGTACCGTATCCTATGTGAAGTACACCATGCAATTCAGGGCCGGAACATATCCGCAAAAATTAATAGCCAGCGCCTATAAATTACCCCTATTAAAATAAATGCCATCCGACAAAACAAATACTCAATCAATCTAAATTACAATAGAAAATTTTAACTATGCCAAAAGAAAAACGATTCCCCTCTCTTGAGGGTGTGAATAAATTACACGAAAACCATATAAAGCATATCAATATTCTTAAAACAACCTTAGAAAAATTACGCATAATCTCACAGAAAATTTGCATAGAGACTCACCCTAAATTCTCCCCAAAAATAAAAAGAATTCAGCTCAGATACTTCTTAAAAACTATAGAGGAAATGAATGAGGTTGCTTATCATGCATGCCTAATGAAAAGACACACAGCAGTAGAGGCAATCTCTAGAATATCAGTTGAAATGAGCGTAAATTTTATTTACATTGCCCAAGGAGAAAAACACTCTAGAGCAAAGGGGTTATTAAAATATTATATAGAAAAAGGGAAAAAATCCGCCAAAAAGTGGGAAGAGTTTCTAATTAGAAACAAAAACGAATCTTCTCTAGGAGCATCTCGTGACAGGTACAAAACTATGTTATTGAGAGAGCAGCTTTTAGGAGATTTAACACAGAGTCCATATGAAGCTTGGCCGAATAGCTCTCTTGAAAAATTTAAAAAAATTGGCTTCGAGGGGGGGTACAATAATATTTTTTCCCCTGCATCTGACTCAGTACACTTACTAGGAGAGGATATAATAAATATTTTCATAGGCACATTCTTACATGATAAAAATGCCGATGAATATTTCGATGGAATAATTAAAGAAAAACAAAGCTATGCTATTTATCTGCTTATTTGTTCAGCTGTGCTGCAATGGGAAGCACTTAGCTATGCTTCAGAAATTATTGCTGATCCGATATTAGAAAATGAACTAGAAGATGTACGCTCAGAGCTCATACCAATATACGAACAACATGAATTAGATTCAAAGTGGGCAAGGGAAACATCAATAATAAAAGATTAAAGATAGTCTCATAAGAAATAGCCCAAAATTGTGCTTTCCCATTTTACACAAACTGAGCGGTTAACTTAATCGCACGGAGATTAGCATAGCGGTATCAAGCACTAATCTCAATAGTAATTCCTGCAGCGACCGCTGTAATGCCTATATGCATCGAGTAGCAGGCTATTAGGCAGGATTCACTCCACACGCTTCGACAGCATCCACAGACTCTGTTATCAATCACGGTAAGAGCCTGTAGGCCACTAATAGAAAATTGCACTATCCGTGACAAAAATATTGGATTTTTGCAGTAACTGTGGCAAGAGGTCTTCAAGGCATGCCAAGAAAAGTGAAAAACTCATTACAAATCAATAGCTAAAATTTCATAACCTTTGGCACCCTACAAAAATAAATTATTAATTTTAAACATTAAATTTAAAGCGGCCGAGTGGCCGCTTTTTCTATTTGCGCAGCAACCCAGCGGATGGTGACCAGCAGCACCATGCGTAAAATTCAAACGGCGCACTGTCAGCATTAACGGCCCACACGGCAGTGACCCAATGCACAATATCGTCCTACCACCGCGTGCAGCCCACCATGGATTGCACACGGCATAGGGGTGTCAGATCAGCGCGAAATCTATAGAATTCACGAATATTGAGCACAGAAATAGACACAATGAACACGCATGAACGTCAGATCGAGCACGATTTCATCGCCAAGCTCAGTGAGCTCAAGTACATCGCACGCCCAGACATAATTGATCGCGCCGCGCTGGAAAAGAACTTTCGCGAGAGGTTCCAAGACCTCAACCGAGTCACGCTGACCGACACCGAGTTCGCCCGGCTATTGGATGAAATCGTTACCCCGGATGTCTACACCGCCGCCAAGACCCTGCGCAGCATCAACGCCTTCACCCGCGACGACGGCACGCCGCTGAACTACACGCTGGTGAACATCAAGGACTGGTGCAAAAACCACTTCGAGGTCATCCACCAGCTGCGTATCAACACCGACAACAGCCACCACCGTTACGATGTGATCCTACTCATCAACGGCGTGCCCTGCGTGCAAATCGAGCTGAAAACCCTGGGTGTCAATCCACGCCGGGCCATGGAACAGATCGTCGAATACAAGAACGACCCCGGCAACGGTTACACCAAGACGCTACTGTGCTTCATGCAGTTGTTCATCGTCAGCAACCGTGACCGCACTTATTACTTCGCCAACAACAACGCCCGTCACTTCGCTTTTAATGCCGACGAGCGCTTTCTGCCCATCTATGAGTTTGCAAATGAAGACAACCGCAAGATCACCCAACTGGACGAGTTTGCCGAGCATTTTCTGAAAAAATGCGACCTCGGCCGCACCATCAGCCGTTACATGGTGCTGCTCGCGGGCGAGCAGAAGCTCATGGTCATGCGCCCCTACCAAGTCTATGCCGTGCAGCACATCATCAAATGCATCGACGAAAACAACGGTAACGGCTTTATCTGGCACACCACGGGTAGCGGCAAAACGCTCACCTCCTTCAAAGCCTCAACGCTACTGAAGGAAAACGAGCACATCTACAAGTGTCTGTTCGTCGTGGACCGCAAAGATCTCGACCGCCAGACGCGGGAGGAATTCAACCGGTTCCAGGAAGGTTGCGTTGAAGAAAACACCAACACCGCAGCCCTGGTGCGCCGCTTGCTGTCAGAGGATTACGCAGACAAGGTCATTGTCACCACTATCCAGAAGCTGGGTCTCGCGCTGGACGAAAACAGCAAGCGCAACAAGCAGCGCAGCAAGAACGGCCAGGCCACCTACAAGGAACAGCTCGAAGCGCTACAGGACAAGCGCATCGTCTTCATCTTTGATGAATGCCACCGCTCTCAGTTTGGCGACAATCACAAGGCCATCAAGGCGTTCTTCCCGAAGGCACAGCTGTTCGGCTTCACTGGCACACCGATATTTGGTGGAGAAGATGGCAACGCCACTCGCATCAAAATCGACGGCGAGGTGGCCACGTATCAGACCACCGAAGAGCTCTTCCACAAGCGGCTCCACGCTTACACCATCACCAACGCCATCGAGGACGGCAATGTCCTGCGCTTCCACATCGATTACTTCAAACCCGAAGGCAAAAAGCCGCCCAAGCCCGGCGAAGCCATCGCCAAGAAGGCCGTCATTGAAGCCATCCTTGCCAAGCATGATGCCGCCACGGCTGGGCGCCGCTTCAACGCCATCCTCGCCACCGCGTCCATCAATGACGCCATCGAATACCACACGCTGTTCAAGACCATGCAGGCGGAGAAACAAGCTGCTGATCCGGATTTCAAGCCGCTAAACATCGCCTGCGTCTTCTCCCCGCCTGCCGAGGGCGACTCAGATGTGAAGCAGATCCAGGAAGACCTGCCACAGGAACAGGCGGACAACGAAGAAGACCCAGAGGGCAAAAAAGCCGCACTCAAGACCATCCTGGCCGATTACAACGCCCGCTATGGCACCAACCACCGCTTGAGCGAGTTCGACCTCTACTACCAGGATGTGCAAAAGCGCATCAAAGACCAGCAGTGGCCCAACTCCGACTACCCAGCCGCGCAGAAGATAGACATCACCATCGTGGTGGACATGCTGCTCACCGGTTTCGACTCCAAGTTCCTGAACACGCTCTACGTGGACAAGAACCTCAAGCACCATGGTTTGATCCAGGCCTTCTCGCGCACCAACCGCGTGCTTAACGGCACCAAGCCCTACGGCAACATCCTCGACTTCCGCCAGCAGCAGGGGTCTGTCGATGCCGCCATTGCTCTTTTTAGCGGAGAGAAGACCGCCGATCAGGTGCGGGAAATCTGGCTGGTAGACAAAGCCCCCATCATCATCCAGAAGCTGGAAACCGCTGTGCAAAAGCTGGATGACTTTATGAAATCCCAGGGCTTGGCCTGCACGCCTTCCGAGGTGGCTAACCTGAAGGGCGACGCCGCCCGCGCGGCCTTCGTCACCCACTTCAAGGAAGTGCAACGGCTCAAAACCCAGCTTGACCAGTACACCGATCTCAGCGAAGACAACAAAGCCGCCATCGAACAGGTACTGCCCAATGACCGCCTGCGTGGATTCAAGGGCCAGTACCTGGAAACCGCCAAGCAGCTCAGAGATCAGCAAAGCAAGACCGCCGGTAAGGACGACTCCACCGAAGACCCGCTGGACCAACTCGACTTCGAGTTCGTCCTCTTCGCGTCCGCCGTTATCGACTACGACTACATCATGGGCCTTATCGCCAACTACTCGGCCAAGGAGCCGGGCAAGGCCAAGATGAGCCGCGAGGAACTCATCGGCGTTATCAGCGCCGATGCCAAGTTCATCAATGAACGCGAAGATATTGCCAACTACATCGGCACACTCACCGCTGGCGAGGGACTCTCCGAAGCCGCCATCAAAGATGGCTATACCCGCTTCAAGGCCGAGCAGAATGCCAAGGAACTCAGCGCTATTGCCGCCAAACACGGTCTGGACACTGCCGCCCTACAAAGCTTTGTCGACGGCATCCTCGACCGCATGATCTTCGATGGCGAACAGCTCAGCGATCTGATGACCCCGCTAGACCTCGGCTGGAAAGCCCGCACCCAGGCAGAACTCGCCCTGATGGAAGACCTCCACCCACTTCTCACCAAGCGCGCCGGTGGCCGCGATATTTCAGGACTCAGTGCGTATGAGCAGTAAGAACAAAACCACCACAACGGATGAGGCAACGCGCGCGCTGGTGCCCAAGCTGCGGTTTCCGGAGTTTCGGGGTGCGGAGGGGTGGAAAGAAAAACAGCTTGGCGAATTCCTGACTGAAAGTCGACTGCCGGGAAGCAAGGGCAACGTCGCGAAGAAAATTACTGTCAAACTTTGGGGAAACGGAGTTTTCGAGAAGAACGAAGCCATTCAAGGCAGCATCAACACCCAGTATTTCCGACGCAAAGCAGGACAGTTCATCTACAGCAAACTTGATTTTCTGAATCAAGCTTTTGGCATCATTCCGCTCAGCTTGGACAACTTTGAGTCAACTGTCGATTTGCCATGCTTTGACATTGCTGACGGGCTCAACCCCGTGTTCCTTTTGGAATATGTCAAGCGCAGAGACTTTTATGAACGATTGGGTGAAACTGCCGATGGAAGTAGAAAGGCCAGACGCATTCATGCCGAAACTTTTCTCTCGTTCTCAGTCGCTCTTCCCTGCCCAGCCGAACAACAAAAAATCGCCGACTGCCTGAGTTCAGTAGACGTGTTGATCGCCGCGCAAGCGCGAAAAGTGGACGCGCTCAAGACCCATAAAAAAGGGCTGATGCAGCAGCTTTTCCCCCGCGAAGGTGAAACCCAACCCCGCCTCCGCTTCCCCAAATCCCAAAATACCGGAGAGTGGGAGGATAAGCTATTGGGAACCCTCATTGAAGAATTCAGAGGTAAATCAACCATTCAAGATGAGCACGAAGTGCTGACATCAGCTCGCAGTGGTTTGGTCAGGCAGCGTGAATACTACGACAATGACCGAATCACTGAGCGCGACAATATTGGATTTAATATAATTCCACCAAATTACATAACGTATCGAAGCCGAAGCGATGACCGTCAGTTCTTTTTCAATGAAAATAACCTTGGAATTTTCGGAATCGTGAGTGTCTATTACCCTGTGTTTCGATTCATTGATGGTTCAAACAAGTTCCTGATTGAGTTGCTATCAGCATTCTCTTGCATGATCGGTAAATATAGTGTTGGAACATCACAAACGGTCCTCTCACTAAATCAGCTTGGGCGCATCAGACTTCCGTTTCCACCAACGGAGAATGAACAACAACGCATCGCCTCATGCCTGAGAAGTCTCGACGCCTTGATCACCGCCGAGACCCAAAAGCTCGAAGCCCTCAAGACCCACAAAAAGGGCTTGATGCAACTGCTGTTCCCATCCCCGGAGGAGCTTGAGGCATGAACTCGAATTCCTATGAAGATTTGAATAGCTTAGCTGTCTACTTTCGACAGCAATTGGATGTCAAGAAGTTTGTTCTCCTCTATGCCTACAACGGAACAGGTAAGACCCGACTATCTACAACTTTCAAAGACCTCGGCAAAAAATCGACCACAGATACGCTGGCGAATGAGGTGGGAGAGTCGCTGGAAACGGAGGCGGGTGAAGCAATTGAGGCCGAGGTCATACAGCGTGATACGCTTTACTTCAATGCCTACACTGAAGACTTGTTTACATGGCACAACGATCTCGATGGGGACAGCGAACGTTATTTAGTCCTTCATCCATCGTCCAGATTCTTCGCTGGGCTTGAAGAGCTGGAGATGGATACCCGGATTCGTCCGCTGTTGCAGCGTTACGCGGACTTCGATTTCCGGCTGGATACAATCCCGGTAAAGGATGAGCAGGGCAAGTTCATCCGGGATGACCGGATTGTGCGTTTCTCGCGCGAAGTGATGGTTGGAGAGACGACCTCTACCGTAGACAACATCAAAATTTCGCGGGGCGAGGAGAACATATTTATCTGGTGCTTTTTCCTCGCCATTGTCCGTCTGGCGATGGATGACGACGGCAACGGACCCTACAGATGGGTCAGATACATCTACATCGACGATCCGATTTCCTCGCTCGATGAACACAACGCCATCATAGTCGCCAGTCATCTGGCGCAGCTATACCGCGAGACGCCGAACCAGCTCAAGACTGTCATCTCCACGCACCACATTTTGTTTTTCAATGTGCTGAGCAACGAGATCAAGAATTTACTCAACACGCGGGACTTTCCGCAATATTGTCTCAACAGGGATCGAACCGGTGGTGGCTACAAGTTGCATCGGCAAAAATCTGACACTCCGTTCTTCCACCACGTTGCATCACTGGTAGAGCTTTATGAGGCCGCGCAGAACGACAAGATCTATACGTACCACTTCAACACGCTGAGATCAGTTCTGGAAAAGGCTGCCGTGTTTCACGGTTACGGGCATTTTTCTGCTTGCATTAAGAAAGACCCCAGAGATGCCGAAGGCATTCTTCACCAGCGATTCATCGACCTCCTTAGCCACGGAAAATATTCGCTGTATGAACCGAAGGAGATGGGCGAAGAAACACGAGACTATTTCCGCACCATCCTTTACGGTTTCCTGAAGGACTACCCTTTTAATCCTGCACTGTTTCCAGTTGCACAAAGCACAGCCACGGGGGCTCCCACTCTGGTAGCACCAATTGCCGAGTCACCTGCGCAGGCACCAACACCATGACCGATCTCATTCTCTACACCACCGAAGACGGCCGCTGCCAGATCAAGCTGCGGGCGCAGGAGCAAACCGTCTGGCTGACGCAGCGGGAAATGGCTCAGCTCTTTGACGTAAGCACGGACAATATTGGGCTGCACCTCAAGAATATCTTCGAGGATGGTGAACTGCGTCGAGAGGCAACTACCGAGGAATCCTCGGTAGTTCAAACCGAAGGAGGGCGAGAAGTACAGCGCCCCGTCACGCTCTACAACCTCGATGCCATTCTCGCCGTCGGCTATCGCGTGCGCTCGCCGCGTGGGGTTCAGTTCCGCCGCTGGGCTTCTACCGTCCTGAAAGAGTACCTGACCAAGGGCTTTGTGATGGACGACGAGCGGCTGAAGAACCCGGATGGCCGCCCGGACTATTTCGACGAGATGCTGGCGCGCATTCGGGACATCCGGGCCTCCGAGAAGCGCTTTTACCAGAAGGTGCGCGATCTGTTTGCGCTTTCCAGCGACTACGACAAAACGGACAAGGCCACGCAGGTTTTCTTCGCCACCGTGCAGAACCTGTTGATCTACGCCGTGACGCAACAGACCGCCGCCGAACTGATCACCGCCCGCGCCAATCCGGCTGATTCAAATTTCGGCCTGCTTTCCTGGAAGGGTAACAAGGTACGTAAGGCCGATATCGTGGTGGCCAAAAACTATTTGACCGAGGACGAGGTCGATACCCTGAACCGGCTGGTGGTGATCTTTCTGGAAACCGCCGAACTGCGGGCCAAGAGCAAGCAAGAGACGCGCATGGCCTTCTGGAAACAGAACGTCGATCAGATCATCACCTCTAACGGCTTTCCACTGCTCACCCACGCCGGCACCATCAGCCATGAGCAGATGGAAGCACGCACCGGTGAGCTATACCTCCAGTTTGACCAGAACCGCAAACGGCAGGAAGCCATTGCTGCCGACCAGCAAGACGAGATCGATCTAAAGGCGCTGGAGAATGCCTTGAAAAGGCGAGCAAAGCCATGAGCGAACTGGCTTATTGCCACTCAGACATCAAGGCCATCTGGAACAGGCACATAGCCATCCACAGCGCCCATCCAAAGAATTCGACGAAAACACACCATGACTGAACAAAACCAAAAACAACTGGGCAACACCCTTTGGAGCATCGCCGACCAACTACGCGGGTCGATGGATGCGGACGACTTCCGCGACTACATGCTGTCCTTCCTCTTCCTGCGCTATCTCTCCGACAACTACGAGACGGCGGCGAAGAAGGAGCTGGGGCGGGACTATCCGAAAGAGGACGAATATGGGTGCCAGGTGCCGCTGGCGCGCTGGTATGACGCCAATGAGAGTGATATTCCTGCGTTTGAAAAGCAGATGCGCCGCAAGGTGCATTACGTCATCCGGCCTGAACACCTGTGGAATAGTATTGCCAATCTGGCACGCACTCAGAGCAAGTATTTGTTGAGCAGGCTGCAGGATGGTTTTAAATATATCGAGACAGAATCGTTTGAGAGCACTTTCCAGGGCTTGTTCTCAGAGATTGACCTCTCCTCTCCCAAGCTTGGCAAAACTTACGAAGACCGCAACGCCAAGCTTTGCACCATCATCCAGAAGATTGCCGAAGGGCTGGCGGAATTCTCCACCGATATCGACGCATTGGGCGATGCCTATGAATATCTGATCGGCCAGTTTGCCGCCGGGTCGGGCAAAAAAGCGGGCGAGTTCTACACCCCGCAGCAGATATCCGACATTCTCTCCGCCATCGTCACGCTGGACAGCCAGGAACCCAAAACCGGTACCAAGAAGCGGCTGGAAAGCGTGATGGACTTTGCTTGCGGCTCCGGTTCGCTGTTGCTCAACGTGCGCAAGAAGGTGGCCAAGGCGGGTGGCACCATCGGCAAAATCTTCGGCCAGGAAAAGAACATCACCACCTACAACCTGGCACGCATGAATATGCTGTTGCACGGCGTAAAGGACACGGAGTTCGAGATCTTCCACGGCGACACCCTGCTCAACGAGTGGGACATGATGCGCGAGCAGAATCCGGCCAAAAGGCCGAGCTTTGACGCCATCGTTGCGAACCCGCCTTTCAGCTACCGCTGGGAACCGACCGACGCGCTGGCAGACGACGTGCGCTTCAAAAACCATGGCCTCGCGCCCAAGTCCGCTGCCGACTTTGCCTTCCTGCTGCATGGCTTCCACTACCTCAAAGACGAAGGAGTGATGACCATTATCCTGCCGCACGGCGTGCTGTTCCGGGGTGGTGCCGAGGAACGCATCCGCACCAAGCTGCTCAAGGACGGCCACATCGACACCGTCATCGGCTTGCCTGCCAATCTGTTCTACTCCACCGGCATTCCGGTCTGCATCCTGGTGCTGAAAAAGTGCAAGAAGCCCGACGACGTGCTTTTCATCAACGCCGCCGAGCACTTTGTGAAAGGCAAACGCCAGAACCAGCTGACCGATGAGCACATCGCAAAAATTATCGACACCTACCAGCAACGGCCAGAAAAGCCTATCGAGCGCTACGCCCGCAGGGTTGAGATGGCGGAGATTGAGAAGAACGACTTCAACCTGAATATCTCCCGCTACATCAGCACGGCAGTAGCTGAAGAAGAAGTCGACCTAAAAGTGGTAAATCAGACACTTGTCGATATCGAGCAAGAGATTGCTAAGGCCAAGGCCAAGCACAATGCCTTCCTCAAGGAATTGGGGCTGCCGTTATTGCCTTAAGGGTTTGCGTAGCTGGATATAGTTGCTACCAGATGTGGAACAGGAACGAATAAGCCAAACTATCGTAGCTTGGCTTTTTTCCGACTACTGTTGCAGAACAAGAAACTGAATAGCATGGCAATCATGCGTAAGCCGTATTACATCCTGTATCATTGCGCTCTCGCATGTTTAGATCATTGACATGAGCCGCCTGTCCCAATCCCAAAAAGTCGCCCAGCTGTTGCGCAGTCATCCCGGCCAGCGTTTCACTGCCCGCCAGATTGCCAGCGCCATCGTGAATCAATACCCGGAAGACTACGCCGACAAGCGCAGCAACCCGCGCTTTGCCAACGACAAGGCCTTTCTCTCCCAAGTGGTGGCAGAGATTGGCGCGCAGAAAGATGCCATCATCGGCGCGGATAGCCGGATACGCTGGCAAGACAAACCTCGGCCACGGGTGTACTGGTATGAAGCCACGAATGCGGTGGCGGAAACGGTAATTGAAGAAGACGAAGACGACAGCCCAATGGCCGAACAGGCCGATCTAAGCGAACACCAGCTGTATCCGCTACTGATGCAATATCTGCAAACCGAACTGTCCTTGTATGGCCTGCGTGTAGACGAAAAACGCTCACGCAACCAGCGCGGCAGTGGCGGCAACCATTGGCTGCACCCTGACCTGGTGGCCATGCAACCAGTGGCTAAAGACTGGCACGAATTGGTGCGTAGCTGCGTGCTGCACGGTGGCGGCCAAAGCGTGCGGCTGTGGGCTTTTGAAGTAAAGAAAGACCTGACCCGGGGCAATGTACGCAAGTCCTTCTTCCAGGCCGTCAGCAACGCCAGTTGGGCCAATGAAGGCTACCTGGTTTGCACCGGCATCGTCGGCAAAGACACAGAAGACGAATTGCGCATGCTATCCGCACTGCACGGTATAGGCGTCATCGTGCTGGACAGCAGCAACCCCAGCGAAAGCGAGATCGTTGTCCCTGCCCGCGCCCGTCAGGATGTCGACTGGCAATCGGTCCACCGACTGGTGGAAGAAAACGAAGACATGCGGGAATTCGTAGAACTGGTCTCCACCTACTACCAAACCGGCCGCCTACGGCCACAAGACTGGAATAAGTGTTAATCCCAGCCTTGCCAGCCTGATCCCCCCACCGGATAATTGACCTCGTGCCGTTCAATAGCGGCACCGGGATTGGCGTCCCGACGAATCTCGGCGGACTGCAGCGAAAGCTCCAGTCCTCACACCATTGCTGCGCGCAATTATGGCGGGCCTTGGTGGGAGCATCCTAGATGCGCCGGTTCCGAGATTCCGGTAACGCCAATCCCGCCTTGTGCCTGCCACCCCCCGATTGGCGTCGGAGATGCAGGTGAGCACCTAAATCTCGGAGAGCCTTACCATGACAAGCATTTCCCGCAGTGCGTCTCACTTTGCCGTACCCCACTCCACGTCGTCCCGCCAGCGCTGGCTGGTCCATTCCGGGATGTCTACCCACCCTAGCCACGCCAGCCTGTTGGCCATGGCCCAGCTGCATGCGGCGTTTGAAGCGCTGCAAGTGCTGCTGTCCCAGCCAGACCATGCAGACCTGCGCGCGCCGGCTGCCCAGCTGGCCCACCTGTGTCGAGAGATCGAGCACGCGGTGGTGGAGTCTGTTTGCCTGCTGGCGCAAAGCCAGCTGGGCCTGCAGGCTTTGCTGGACCTGCTGTCTTGCCTGGGTGAGGACATCCGCCTGCCTTCCAGCCGGCTGAAGGAGCTGCTGCAGCCGGTGGATAAGCAGATCACCGCCTCGCTTGGCTACCTGAGCAAGGTGCTGTAAGCCACCCACGCTGGCCGGGCCGGCCCGGTGCGGGCCCGGCTTTTTTCTCTTGTCCTTCTTTCCGGAGGATGCGCCATGTGCCGCGTATTGACGCCCTCGCTCCGCCTGCGCCGCCGCGCCTTTGCCCGCGCCCGCTGGCAGGGCGGCCGCCCCCTGCCCGCTTGCGCCTTGCCGCTGGCAGAGCTGAACCAAACCTTTGCCCTGCTGCAGCCGCTGCTGGCCAAGCCCGCCCATGCGGACCTGCGCCTGCCGGTGGCCCGGCTGGCCAGGCTGTTTGCCCAGCTGGATGAAACCATGGAGGAAAGCGCCCACACCCTGGCCCACGCCACCAACCATCTGCAATCCCTGCTGGACAGGCTGCGCCTGGCCAACAAAACCGCCCTGCCGGCCCGCCAGCTGTACAGCCTGCTGATGCCGCTTTACCAGCAGCTGCTGCGGGCGCGTTATCAGCTGGAAATGACGCAGTAAAAGCGGCCGGAAAAGGCAAGCCCGCCAGGCCATTGGGCCAGTTCAGGCCGGTTTTGGGGCCGGAACGGCGCCCGCTGCGCCATGGCTGGCCGCCTCTCCCGCTTGCCGCGCCCTATGCTCAAGTCATGCATGCTCAAACCGCCACGCGGCCTGTGCAACCGGAACACGTGGCGTATTACAGAGGAGGCAACAAAATGATTTACGATTCCACGCATTTTGAGGAAATGGCCCGGCGTGACCACGCGCTGCGCCAGCAGCTGCGCGAGGCGGGCATCCGCCATTACCTGGCCCTCAGCACGGACAGCCTGTATTACTTGTCCGGGCTCAGCTTTGAGCCGCTGGAGCGGCCCTTTTTCCTGCTGCTGGAGGTAGAAAGCGGCCGCCGCCATCTGCTGGTGCCGCAGCTGGAGTTTGCCCACCTGCAATCGGCCTGGGGCGTGGAGTGGCCGGACATCCACAGCTACCGGGAATACCCGGCCCCCAAGGGCGAAGACTGGCAGGCGCGGCTGTTGCCGCTGTTGCCGTCGGAGTTTGCCTTTGACGCCAACGCGCCGTGGCAGCTGGCCACGGCGCTGCAAGCAATGGGCGGCCGCGCCTGCGCCGCGCTGGACCGGGTGCGGCTGGTAAAGTCGGACTGGGAGATTGCCCGGCTGGAACGCGCCGCAGCTTACGCGGCGGAAGGGGTAAACCGGCTGCTGACACGCGCTTATGATGGCATGTCCGTGGCGGAAGGCTATGCCCTGGGCCCGCGCCTGCTGCGCGCCATCATCCAGCACGAACAACACTTTGATCCGCTATGCACCAAGGTGCTGCTGGCGCCATGGCCGGCGCCGCTTAGCGCCCAGCCCCACGCCATCCCCCGCCTTGGCCAAAGGCTGCAAGGCGGACCACATGTGGTGATTTGCGTGGTGCGGCTGGACGGCTACACCGCCGAGTGCGAACGCACCTTCTTCACCCGTCCGCCCACGGCAGAAGCGCAGGACCGCTTCAAGTTGATGTGCCGCGCCCGCAGCCTGGCGGAATCCCTGCTGCGCCCCGGCGCGCCCTGCGAGGTGATTGATCAGGCGGTAAACAGCTTTTTGTCCGAACAAGGCTTTGCCGACTGGCACATCCGCCTGCACCGCACCGGCCACGGCCTGGGCCTGTCCAACCACGAAGGCCCGTGGCTGGCGGAAGGCAGCGACGACGTGCTGCGCGCCGGCATGGTGGTATCGATAGAACCCGGCCTGTATCTCGATAAAGAAGGCGGCTACCGCCACTCCGACACCTACGTCATCACCGCCAACGGCGCCCGCTGCCTCACGCTGGACGCCCCCACCAGCCTCAAAGCCCTCACCCTGCAAAGCCGGCGCCCCCTCTCCCGCGCCCAGGGCTACTTTGTGCGCAAGGCGGTATCTGCCTAAGCCAACTTAAGCGTAAAACCGCCCACCCTGCGGATGCAGGGTGGGCGGGGCGCATCCATCAGCTTTGTCCACGCGGGATCATGCTTTGCATTCATCCATTGCGCCATGAAAGCGCTAGATCATTGATTTATCAATATCTTAATGGCTATTATTAGATTCAGATTACATTCATTTTCCATTCATTGGCATGGCAGCATTGAGTATTGAATCTCTACTGAGATCAGGCCCCGCGTCCGCCAGTGAACTGCAGACGCGCCTTGGCATCAGCCAGCCTACGCTGTCCAGAGCCATGAAGGCGCGGCTGGGCCTTACCATCGTGCGCGTCGGCCGCACACGGCAGGCGCGCTACTACGGCATCCGGCCGGTGGCGGGCCAATCCCAGTTCCCCATTTATCGGGTCTCCCCGGAGGGAACGGTGCAGCCTGTTGGCACCCTCTATCCGGTGCACGGCGGCTTTGTGGTGGATAGGGAAGACGGCGATGCCAGCGTGTACGCAGGACTGCCCTGGTGGCTAAACGACATGAGGCCGCAGGGCTTCCTGGGGCGCGCATGGGCAAGAAGAAACGCCGGCAACCTTGGCCTATCGGACGATCTGCTCACCTGGGACGACGATGCCGTGCTGATTGCCTTGGCATCCGGCGAGCACGATATGCCCGGCAACCTGCTGGTGGGCGACAACAGCCGCGCCGAATGGCTTGCCTGCAGGCCAGAGGATATCCCCGCCACTGAGCGAGCCGCCCGCTTCCCCCTCCTGGCCCAGCAGGCCACCGCCGGCGAAGCGCCCGGCTCCAGCGCAGCCGGCGAACAGCCAAAGTTCACGGCGGTGGTGGATGGGCAAAGCGTCATCGTCAAATTTTCCGCCGCGCAGGACAACGCCGTCAGCGAGCGATGGCGCGACCTGCTGGCCGCCGAGCACATCGCGTTGACCCTGCTGAATCGGTCTGGCATGGCTGCGGCCGAAAGCGCCGTGCTGGATGCGGGAGGCCAGCGTTTCCTGCAGGTTACCCGCTTTGACCGCACCCCGCAGGGCGGCAGACATGGCCTGGTTTCGTTTGCAACCCTGGATGCGGAGTTTGTGGGCATGGGCAACGGGACATGGCCGGAGGTGACGCTGGCGCTGACCAGGGCCGTCTCCCCGCGCAGCAAACGGCACATCATCACGGCAGAGGCCCACCAGCAGGCTTGCGCCCTTTTTACATTTGGCCGGCTGATCGGCAACACCGACATGCACCTGGGCAACATCGCCTGCTTCCATGAGGGGCCGCTGCCCCTTTCGCTGGCGCCCATCTACGACATGCTGCCCATGGCGCTATCGCCCCAGCCTGGCGGTGCGTTTCAAAACGAGCTGCCGCCATTTCGGTTAACCACCTTGCCACAAGCGGACGTTTGGAGCGCGATGGTTCCGTTGGCGCGTGCGTTCTGGGACTTGGTGGAAAAAGATGAGCGCATCACACCATCCTTTGCCCAGATAGCAAGGCGACAGCAGGCGTGGCTGGATGAGGCAGAGAGGCAGATCAAGCGCCTGGGGTAGCGTGCTGAGATAAAGTACGAAGCGCAAACGCGACCCACGCAGCAGAAGTCAACAGCCGCTAGTTACGGATACCCAAATCACGCAGCCAGAGTGAATACGCAAACCGCATACAATCCCACCAGTTTCACAGCTGCCTCAGTACGAGCGCTGGCATCAAGCCATTACATGCAGTACTGGCGTGGCGCATTGCCCATATACCCAACAAGACTGACAGACCTGTAGCGTCATATCAGTCGGCATCAGCCATCTGCCCTTTTTGCCATTCCCTTCTTTGGGCCAGACGCCAGCCAGCTCACACCTCTTCTACCATCGCCTCGCAGTTAATGCCAAAAACATAAATCCTATTCGCTCAGGAGCTCATTATGAAAACTCTAGGCAAGCGATTTACGTTGGCCGTCTCAGCGTGGATCGTGTTCTGCAATGTTCATGCAGCCAGCACCCAAGATTGCCCAAACTGGAAAGCAGCGGCTACCTACCGCCAGGGCGAACAGGTGCTGTATCTGTCACGCGCCTTTACCGCCTTGCGCGATCATGCGGCGCCCGCCGGTTCAAACTGGAATCCGGTAGATGCCCCCTCCCTTTGGCGTCTTGGCGGCCAATGCGCTAATGCCATGCCGCCCCCCTGCGGCGCAAACTGGCGCGAGGGCCAGATCTATCTGGCTAGAGAGGTGGCGACATATCAGAACCTGCTTTACACCGCCCGTACCAATCATTTGGCCCGAAGCGACGCCAACTGGAATCCGGCCCAGGCTCCGTCCTTATGGAAAGTGGGGGGTGCCTGCCAGGTGATGAGGCTCACGCTGGAGGAAATGGCCAGCCCAGCCAGCCTATACAGTTTTCATTTGCCAGCGGGCGATACGGCGCTGAAGATTGAGCAGATATCAGGCCCCACCGTGCTTTCCGCCCTCCCGCAAAGCGGCAGCAAGATCAATGTCATCAGCGGGCCGGACACAGGTAGGCAGGAAAAGATCACGCTGCGAGTACAAGGGCGGCAACAGCAATATCTGGCAAGTTTCGACCAACTGACGCTAACAGGTCCTAATCATGGGGCAATGCTGGAGCCGGACGAAACAGGCAAAATGGGCGACGTTTCCGATCTCTCCATTCTGCCATCCGCCACCACGCTGGGCGTCCTACTCTCGGATCAGACAAAGCCGCAAACCATCGCCTTGCAATCTCCCAGCAACCGTCGCCTGGCCTCATTGCACGCCACCCTGGACAATGGCAATGAAGCATTTGACCTAAACGATCAAATCTCGCTGCAAAGCAACGGCCAAATCACACTGCACACCACCAAGCTGCTACCGCTGCTTCTCCCCGGACGGCAACACGAGCTTTACCTGTCCGGCACGGATAGCCAAGGGAGCAGCTTCAACCACTCGTTTTACTTTTACTACGCCAGCAACCGCATCCACGGCCAGTTAAAGCAAAATAACGCGCAGGTGGCGGCGGAACTGCAAGACGCCATTGTAGTGCTACGCGGCTTTGGCAATAGGCTGAGCTGGGCCAGCCGCCTGTCTGCTGATGGGGCATTTGATTTTGGGACTGTTCCGATCGACAACTACCTGGTAGAGCTGATCGATCCCCATGAACGCCATTCAGCCAATGCGCTCTTTTTGGTGAAACAAGCCGGTCAAACCATATTTGTACCGCTGGAGCTGACGCAGCCCAACAGTGCGGCAAAAATTAAAATCCAGCCGCTGGGGCTGGGCAATCGTCCGTTCAGGCGCCCGTCAATCGCAAGCACCCAAAAGGTTGCCAGGCCGCCACGCCCCATCCAAAGCCCAGGCTTGGGCTCAGTCAATGTGGCCAGTGCTTGGGAAAACGTCACGATACAGCAGGAAAAAGAAGTTTCCATACCTGTTGGCATCAACAAAATCAACATCCAGGCCACGGTCTATACCAATGAATACCCAAACTACAGCTCGATACCTGGGAACAGGTTCAATGACTCCTGGCGCTACTGGTGGACATGCGCAAGCCAGCAATACAATCAGGCAGGACAGGTAAACGATAGCCACACCAATGCAGCCGAACGGCAATTCAGTCATAACCTATCTCTAGACCCTAAGCGCGCCACTCCGGCCTTGTGCCGTATCGGCGCCTCGGCAGTCAACATAGGGGATAGCATGGTGTCGACTAATGTCCATGTCCAAATTCAGGGCGAGCTCTTTTCCATAGACAAAGTCGAATACAAAAATGGGCTGTGGCGCGACGACTCGCGTGGCGGCAACCAGCTGTACAACGTAAGCCTGCCTACCCAACTAGGCCAGCAATTCGGCATCAAGCGCCCTTGGAACATGGAAATCGCATATAGCCCGGCGGATACGCCCGTTCACAAAGTTGGACTGGATTTGCTGTATGACGGCAAGCGCGTGCCTTTGACAAAAAATGCCTCGTTCTCCCAAACCCGTCCAGGCCTGCTGAAAGTCAGCTACGCAGCTCCCCAACCCTTGCCGCTGCAACCCGTTTACGGCCTTGCCCAGCTGGAAGCCACGCTATATACGGAAAAAGACGGTGTTGAGAACAGCACGCTGCCGCAGGCAATGATATTCCCGCTGACCCGTAAAGACTCGTTCCAGCTGCTGTTTGAAATACGCAATGTGTTCAGCATGCCGGAAAGCCGCCGCTATGGCCCTCGCGATGATGCAACAGGTGGCGATGGCTGGCTGCGCAACGACATGCTCAACCTGCTGCGCACGCCTCCCATGCTTCCTTTGTTGGGTGATATATCTGGCGAGCACGGTTGGCAGGATGCTTCCGGCAAGGCTATGGGTGCCCACAGTACACATAAAGGCGGCTACGATGCGGACTTGCGCTACTGGGACGAAAACGGCCGCTGGGATAGTCCAATGCGCGGCGACAACGATGGCGCGGAAATCGCGCGCGTAGTGGACGCGGCCAAAGCGGAAGTCAAGGCTGGCTCGACTTCGCAGCCCAACTTGAACCGCTTGGTAAACTGGGTCAACTCGAATCGCAACCAACTCAATGCTCTGGAAACCCGACTGGGCTCGCAACTGCGTAAAATTTATGTAGGAGACAAAGCGTGGTTTGCTCGACCGCTACTTGAGGGGCGCTTCCCAGATGGAACCCACATTCCGTTGCCCGGCGCCAAGGCGCCCAACAACATCTTGGGGCCCTGGGCAAACAAATCGTCCAAGATCGTGCCAACGGTAAACCATAACCATCACTTCCATATTCGCCTAGCGCCTTAATTGGTATAGCCAGGCTCAGTGACTGACTGCGCTTAGCGCTGACTTACGATGCCCATGCGAAACAGCCCATTCGGCCAGATGGCTGAGTGGGCTTCTTTATTTGGGATAGCCAGAACACGGCTCAGCTGTCGCATCCCATACGTTTGTCTTGACCAGCCGGATAAAACCGCCCTCTCCACATAGACAATCTCGCCACCCACCATACGCGCTACATTAATATATTGCGCTTATTACATCTCTTCCACAATTTATTAAATCCAAACCGAAAACATTAAAAATAAATTAGCGAAATATTGATTTTTTATTTCATGCATCGACTTACCTCATCTTAGACTATTCAAAATCAGGCTATCAAAAATCCAGATAAAGATATTCGTCGCAAGCAGAACAACCATGGATCAATCTATTTCCTGATTGCATACTGTTCTATCGCCCTGTTTCAGCCACCGCCACCCCACATTATATTGGCGCCCAAACAAAGCCAGATTCTGGCAATAAAAGGAGGATGGAGATATTGCAAATATCTTATCCAGGATAAAGCGGGGCTAATATGTCTAAACTCGGAAGGTCTATTATTATTGACCCAGCCGCACTCAGCCAGGAGAATCAAGATAATTTGATAGAGGATTTATATCCTATTCATGCAGAAATCTTCGATGGCGTCAGCAAACCGGATTTTGCCAATTATGTGGTCAAGTCCAGCGCGCCTCACACCCGCATCTTGCTGCACCGTGACCAGCAAGAAAATATCGTCGGCTATTGCGCCATGCATTTCTTTGAAGAACAGATGGAAGGCCAGGCCGTCACCATCATTCGCATGGAGGCCGGGCTAAAGCGGGAATACCGCCGCGGCAATCGCAACGCGCCGTTTGTGATTAGCCAGCTGCTGGGCTACCGTTTGCGCCAGCCGCTGCGCAAAATCTATTACCTGGGCGCGCTGGTTCATCCCTCCAGCTTCATGCTGCTGAGCAAGTACGCGCGCCAGGTCTGGCCCAGCGCGCGTTACCCGGATGACAGCCGCTACCAACGCATCGCGGCCCACCTCACCCAAGCCTTCCGGCTGCAACCGGTGGCTAACGCGCAACCTGGCGTGGTGCATGTGGGTTGGCGCACTCGCGACGACGAAGCCGACCAGAGAAAATGGGCGGCAATTCCGCACCAGGCGGCGCAATTCTACTTGCGGCGCAACCCTGGCTATGTCTTCGGCCATGGCTTGCTGACGCTGGTGCCGGTCAACACCGCTTGCGTATTGCATGCTATCCGATCCCTGCTGACAGACCGCTGGACACGCTTGTGGCAACCGCGCCAAAACAGCAGGGCCGCCAGAGCGCATTAAGACCCACAAAACTGCCATACATAGCATGCACAAAAGCCAGTCCCGCCATCAGGCTGGGCTGGCTTTTCTTATTCTGCACGACAAAGTCATAAGCAGCTGGCAAACCTGCGCATAGCCGACATGCCCCCTGCAACCGCTTACCTCAGGCGCAACTTGCGGGAGTTTTAGCCTGTACTGCGGTGAAGGGGCGCAGTATCCACTTCGGATAGTGGTCGAAATCCAGCTCGGTCAATTCCAGCGGGCACAATTTATCGGTTCTGGCGCGCGGGCCAATGGCCAGCGTAGGGTCGGCGTAACTGACGATATTGCCTGGAGTGGAGAATATATCCCAGCGCTGTTTATCTTTTTCCGCATCGTTCAACAGCTGCATATTCAACGGCGCGCCTAATTCGATTTGCATTGTGCCTATCACCAACTGATTGCCGCTGGTGGCCAGCCCAAACAAGCCACTGACAAAGTCTACGTTGAACAGGGACAACATGTTTCCCTGCAGCGGCTTCAGCACCACTGGCGCGCCTTTCATGGAATCTTCGGCGCTCAGCGCTAATTCCGGATTTTCGGCATACGTAATAAAGAATGGGACACTGGTGAAGGACATCCATACCTCCCTGACGAAAAACTGGGAGGGAGCCAGCGGCCCCACTCCCAGTACAAATGCTTGGAATTAAGCTTGTTCAGCGAACAGCAGTTCCGAGCGCTGGGCCGAAGTCAACGGCTTGAATGCCCATTGCTGAGCCGGCGAGGCGTTGAATTCATACAGCCAGATCATGCTGCCATTGCCGCCGCGGTTCTGGTTATCGATCACCAGATTGGGGTTCTGACGATTCAGGATGAAACCCGGGCGGGTGTAGAAATCCCAACGTTGGGTCATGGAAGCCGAGTTGTACGGCTTCAGCACCAGCGGCTTGCCGCTGGCCAATTCGCTGACATCCAGCACCAGTTGGTTGCCGCTGGTGGCCAGACCAAACACGCCATTTTCAAAATCGATGTTGAACAGGGACAGGAAGTTGCCTTGGATTTGGCGCAGCGACAGTTGGGAGCCGCTCATCGAGTCATTGGCAGTGATGCCCATGGCGGTATTTTGGCTGTAGGTAAGGAAATAGGGGAAAGAAGAGAAAGCCATTTTTAGATACCCTCAATTTTGAGCCAGCAATTTACTGGCCTTGTAGCTATAGCAGAGGATTTCTCTCAATCAAGCTTATTCACTCTAAGCTTATACCAAAAAATGCTTGGCAAAATAAAAACCCTTTTAAATCAGACAAATAGGCAAGCCAGGTACAAACACCTAATTTTCTTTGAATATAGACCATTCAAACAACTACTTCCATCCAGCCGATTATATTATCAGCCAGAATCCGACAAAATCATTTGAACAAAAAGCACGGCGTAAACTTAAATGGATATATTTCAAAGAAGTACATATTGCATATTTCTGAATCTCAATCTCACTGTCAACTTTGGTGCGCCTTGCGTCTAACCATGGTTTATGGATTGATCCATTTCAACCTCGCTCGCAATAATCGGCACTTGGCCTAATCATGCGGCCAAGCTTCTCTCAGACTGCAATGCCGCTGCCATCCGCCTACCAGATGCGCCGGCAATCAGGTGGTGCCAAGGCGTCACCCAGGCGAGATAGCCGCGGCCCAATAGATTGTGCGGCCGCACCAGGGTGGCGATGCGCAGCCATCCAGGCTGCCATTGCAGCACCAGCCGGAAATCCAGATGGCAATCATCCTGCCCCAACACCACGGCATGCTCGCCCAAGTACAGGATGCCGAATACCCCTAGTTGTTGGCCGATATGGAAAGGCCCCTCGGCGCGCCGCATCGCCATATCTGCAGTCTTCAATCCCTGCGGCGACACCAGCCGGTCGCGCAGGCGCATCAGCCATTGCGCCCATAGCGGCATGGCAACGGAGAAGGCAAGCAGCAGTTTGCTGGCATCTGGCTGCGGCAGGCTGCAGATATCCTGCCAGGGATAGCGCCCGGCCTCGCGCCTCAACAGAGGGATGTCCTCAAACTCATTGCGCGTCATGACGGGTCGCTCAGAACAATGGAATGAGGCTAGGGGCTGTTGACGTTTGCTGCGTGGATCGCGTTTGCGCCGATTTTGGCCGGATGCAAGGCGCGCAGTCCGCCGCATAGCATTCTATGCCAGGGCTGCGCAACGCCGCATCCGGCCAAAAGCGGCCAAACCCGCAGGGCCGGGCGCCTTTCGCGACGACTCTTCGTTGTTCCGCACTGGCAGAGAATGACTATGCGGCGTGCGAAACGCCTCGATTCGTCGCGAAATGCGCTCCGGCGCGACCGCTCAGCAAACGTCAACAGCCCCTAATTTGCCATTGCTTCGTCTATCGTGGTTTGGAGGAGATGACATCATCCGTCCTTTCCTTCACCCGGCTTTCCCGCTTGCGTCATTTTGGCAAAATGCCGATACTAAATAGGCAATTGCCTATGGAGGCCGCCATGTCACAACCCTTGTTCAGACCTTCGTCCCCTGCGCTGCCGGAACAACCGAGCGGCCCGGCGCTGCGGTTTGCCCGCTTGTCCCGCATCATCGGCCAGCCGCTGCAATCCGACCTGGAAGTAGCGCGTTACGTCGCCAACGGCGCAGATACTGGGCTGATCGAGCAGCTGACCGGCCAAGGCCTGACGCGCAAGGAGCTTGAGTTTGTGATTCCGGCGCGCACGCTGTCCCATCGCATCAAGAAACACGAAAAACTCAGCCGCGACGAATCCGAGCGCGGCGTACGCATCGCCAGCCTGCTGGCGCTGGCGCAACAAGTCCTGGCCGAGGAAGCTACCGGCTGGCTGCGCCAGCCGCTGCGGCGCTTCGACAACGCCAGCCCGCTGGAAATGGCGCAAACCGAGCAGGGCGCGCGGCTGGTGGAAAACCTGTTGATCCAGATAGACGAAGGCTACGTCGCGTGATTGGCTGGCGCATCAGCCATTACGCGGACCTGAACGGACTGGGCGGCTTGCGCGCCGACGGCCGCTGGCACCACGCCGGCCGGCCCATCGTCTATCTGGCGGACCATGCCGCCAGCGCCATGCTGGAAATGCTGGTGCATAGCGAATTGCGCCGGCTGCCTGCCAGTTTTCAGTTGTTGAAGGTGGAGCTGCCTGACAACAGCCTGCTGGACCTGGACCCGGCTGCACTGCCGCCGGACTGGCGCGCCCGGCAGGAGGAAACCCGCACGATGGGCGACGATTGGCTGGCGCAGTCGCCCAGCGCGCTGCTGCGGGTGCCCAGCGCCCTGGTGATGGATGGCTACAACTTGCTGCTGAATCCGCAGCACCCGGATGCGGCGCGCTGCCGTATCCTGCAGCTGATAGACGCGCCGCTGGACACGCGGCTGCGGCAACCTTGAGCCAAACCAAAATAAAAAACCGGCCGCCAGGGCCGGTTTGCTTCTTCAGACGCAACAATCAGCGATAAGCCTGAGCCGCCTTCACCGCCGCAGCGGCATCCACCAGTCCGGCGGAGCAGCCTTCGCAAGCCGCGGCCGGCGTACGCGAGGTTTGAATCAGCAAGTTACGAGTCGCACGCCAATCCAGTTTGGGATTGACGGCCAGCATCAACGCAACCAGACCGGAAACATGCGGGGCAGCCATGGAGGTGCCGCGATCCGGACCATAGCTGTCGTTGCCTGGCGTCGTTTTGCCATCGTTGAAAGTGGAAATGATCCCCGGGTCTTTGCCCAACCAGTCTCCACCCGGCGCGGTCACGGCTACCATTGCGCCATAGTTGGAATACGATGCGATGCCGCCATTCATGCCATTAGCCGCTACCGTTATCACCCCCGGGCAACTGGCCGGAGCAAAATCGCGGGTATTGCGCATGGCGTTGCCTGCCGCCACCACCACAATGCCATTGCGCGTCGCCACCTGCTGGATCACATCGCGATAGGTCTGGGTGCAGGGTTGAGCGCCGCCCAACGACATGCTGATCACGCGCGCGGGGTTGGCATTGGCCGGCAACCCGGGCACCGAGCCGCCCACCGCCCACAGCATGGCGTCGGCGATGTCGGCATCGGTGCCGCCGCAGCGGCCCAGCACGCGCAAGGGCAGCAGCTTGGCCTGAGGCGCCACGCCAGTCAGCCCCTGTCCGGTGCCGCCCGCCGCCGCGATGGTGCCGGCCACATGGGTGCCATGCCAGGAGGAGGGCTGCCCCGCCACGCCTTGCCCGCACTCGTTATCGGCATGCCAATCGCCCTGATCCTGGGCATTGGCCTGACGCGCCGTCTTGCCATCCGGTCCTATCGGCAAACGCGCTTCGGCGGGAGAGGAAACAAAGTTATAACCCGGCTGCAGCAAGCTCGGCAGCAGATCCTTATGCGGGCGGTAGCCGGTATCCAGCACCGCCACGGTGACG
Organism: Chromobacterium sp. CCUG 76385; assembly: GCF_059916625.1. Classification (NCBI taxonomy): domain Bacteria; kingdom Pseudomonadati; phylum Pseudomonadota; class Betaproteobacteria; order Neisseriales; family Chromobacteriaceae; genus Chromobacterium; species Chromobacterium sp. CCUG 76385. The sequence goes on along the minus strand of NZ_JAUCGU010000024.1, from coordinate 43,327 downwards.
CCTTGCCCCTGGGTGATATCCCATGCCGCCGGTAGATTCAGCGATCCCGGCTGGCTGGCGCTGTCCTGCATATCCCATTGCATCGCGGCGTAGTTAGGGCTGGGAGGAACAAAATTGGCCTTTTTGATGAAATTCGGTTCGGCGTACTCCACCGATGGGTCTTGCTGCTTGATGCGTTGCGACAACGCCCGCGCTTGACTGGCGCTCATCGGCTTGCCGCTGTTGAACACATAAGCGCCGGTACCCATTTGGTGATCGAACTGCAGCGGCAGGCCGGTAATGCTTTGCACCTGCTGCGTGCGTTGGGAAAAATCGGATGGGCGGGCGGGCAAGGCCTGGCCACGCGGCAGACTGGCAGCCTGTCTGGCCAATTGGGTTTGCGAACTCTGCTTGTACTTGACGATGATGCCGGCAGCCTCTGGGCCGCTGGGCGCGGCAGCAACCATGCCACTGAGGCCGGCAAGCAGCAGGCTGGAAATCAGATTTTGCATTTTCACGGAAAGCTCCTTCAACTTGCTATGCGGGCCGTTCAGCTTTTCAGATACGGGATGGCGGTCAGATTGGCCGGCAAGGCGCCGCCGCCTGCCGATGGGCTGCCCCAGTTCACCAGCTTGCCGTCCTTGGCCACAGCCAGGAATCCGCCCAGATCGGTGCTATAAATGGCGCGGATGTTTTGCAGCTTGGCCTGCACCGCCGAACTATCGCCGCCATGAGCCGCCGCTCCCCAAGTCACGACCGTGCCATCCTTCTTCAAGGCAGCGAAGGCGTAATCATTGGCAAACAGGGCGACCACATTGTTGAGCTGGGCTTGCACCGCGGAACTGTCGCCGCCGCGCGTTTCGTCACCCCAGGTCACAACGGTGCCGTCTTTTCTCAAGGCGGCGAAGGCGGTTTCCGTGCTGGCAACCGTTGCCACATCGCGCAGCTGCGCTTGCACCGATGCCACATTATTGCGCTGGCTATCGCCCCAGCTCACCACCGTGCCATCCTTTTTCAAGGCGGCGAACGCCGTCTTGCTGGCAAACAGCTTGGCCACATTGGACAGGCCACCGGTAAAACCGCTTAAATCGGCGCCGCGGTCCTGATAAACGCTACCGATGGTGCTGACCAATCCATTCTGACTGAGGGCTGCGATCACGCTGCGATTGCTGAGCAGCGACAAGTTGGACTGAGGCATCGGCTCGGTGCCGGTATAGAAATTCTCGGTATCCCAGTTCAGACCCCAAGTCACCACGCTGCCGTCCTTTTTCAGGGCGGTGAAGCTGTAATCGGTAGCGTAGATTTTCACCACGTTATTCAATTGGCTGGCCACGGCCGAGGCATCGCCACCGGCTGCGGGATCCCCCCAGGCCACCACCGTGCCATCCTTCTTCAGCGCGGCCGCGGCGCCCTCGCTGTACACCACGTCTGCGATGTTGTTGAAGTTCGCCAACGAAGCCGCGGTAAAGAAGGTTCCCATCGAGCTGGAGCCAGCGTTGCCGTCGAAGATCTGCTCCATATTGCCCCACGTGGTAGCGCTGCCATCGGTGTTGAGGGCGACGAAACCGCGCTTCAGCGGCCAGATGCGGCTCACCGTGCCCAGCGGCGCCACTGGACCGAAATCGGTGCTGCCTACGCCGCCCTTGGCATCCTTGCTCCCCCCCGAGGCAGGACGCCCCCAGGTCACCACGGTGCCATCGGCCTGCAGCGCAGCCCAGGCACGCTCGCTGCCGGCCACCTGCACCACATTGTGCGGCTGCGATTTCAAAACGGAAGTATCGCCGCCCAGCCGGCTGCTCCCCCACATCGCCAGTGAGCCGTCACTATTCAATGCGGCAAACACCGAAGATGAGGTGAATACCTTTTGCGGAGCCAGGGTTTGAACCACGGTCTGGAAGCCACAGCTTGCCCGGACCAGCAGCGGCGAGCTGGGGTCCGGATCGTCAATATAACTTCCTTGTTGAACCACGCTCTGGTTATAGCTTTGCCATGTGAGCTGCAAATCTCCCTGGCAATTGCTGCTTACTGCGGTCAGGGTGCCGCCGCGCGCGCCAAATACATCGACAGCCAGCTGCTTGCTGGCAAAACTGTTGGTATTGCCGGCGTCTCCGGCAGAAGCGCCGCTATCGCTGCCGCCGCCGCAACCTGCCAGCGCGCCGATCAGGCCAACGCCCAGCGCCAACGCGCTGAGTCGCCATGGAACTTGCGTCCGTGTCATCACATTTCCCTTTTCTCGATTGCAGACCACTATTTTTGTTTAATGCTCAAGGCATTAAACAAAATGTATCAGCATGAAATAAAAATGGAAAATGTTTGTAATACGCAGGCATTATTTCGTGCGTTTTCGCAACAATTTTGTCTATTCTTGTCGGCGAAACACAAAATAAAAACAGCACGATATATCAAAAATCATTAAAAAAATCACACAAAAGAGTGCATAAAATCGAAAATTAGTTCAATTTTCCAAAGATCATGCCTCCAATAGACAATCAAACCGGCTAAGTTCTTCCAGCAGCAATGCCATATGCCGGCCAAGGTCAAGTCGGCGCTTCACAATTCTTTGCGCTAGCTTGGCATGGAACATTAGAGTTAATCGCCCAAAAAATATTTGGAACAAAATAATTAGCTTAAACGGCTATTTCTATATTCTCATGCGCAATGAAAACCGCCCTGCAGCAGCGGCTGCAGGGCGGTTGGAGTGTGTTGGGCTGGTAGGCTGATCAGCCGCGGGACAGCTGGGTTGCCTCGCGCGCCAGCTGGGTGATGCGGTCCCAATCGCGGGAGGCGATGGCGTCGTCCGGCGTCAGCCAGCTGCCGCCTACGGCCAGCACATTCGGCAGGGCCAGGTATTCCGGCGCCTTCTTGATGTCGATGCCGCCGGTCGGGCAGAAACGCAGGTCCGGGAAGGGGCTGGCCAGCGACTTCAACAGCTTGACGCCGCCCACGGCCTCGGCCGGGAACAGCTTCAGCGTGTTGAAGCCTTCGTCCTGCGCCCACATGGCTTCGGACGGGGTGGCGATGCCGGGGATCAGCGTCAGCTTGGACGCGCGCGCGGCCGAGGCCAACTCGCCGGTGAAGCCCGGGCTGATGCCGAATTGCGCGCCGGCATCCACCGCCGCTTCCAGCTGGGCGCGGTTGCGCAGGGTGCCGGCGCCGACGATGGCGTCCGGCACTTCGTCGCGCATGCGGCGCATGGCAGCCAGCGCGGCCTTGGTGCGCAGCGTCACTTCCAGCACCTTGATGCCGCCGGCCACCAGCGCGTGGGCCAGGTCCACCGCCACGGCGGCGTCGTTGACGATGATCACCGGCACCACCGGGCCTTGGCGCAATACAGTCAAAGCATCCATTTCAATCTCCAGTTAGCGGCCGGCGCGCCAGGCGCGCCGCCATCATGCTTGGTCACGCCACCCCGGCCGCACCCGGCAGCTATGGGCACTGATGCGCATGGCTGCCTGTATTCCGTGTGATTCCGTGGCCAATCGGTTTTGTTTTAATTCCAGTCCGGGTGGCGGAAGCTCATCGCGCCGGCCTCGGCGTTGTCGGCCACGTGGCGGAACACCGCGAACAGCTCGCGGCCGATGCCGTATTCATTGTGCGACAGATCGGCCTGAGCCTGCTCGCGCGCCGCCCATTCGGCGGCATCCACCAGAGCCACCAGTTCGCCGGTTTCGGCGTTGACGCGGATCAGGTCGCCATCCTTGATCTTGCCGATGGCGCCGCCGGACAGCGCTTCCGGCGACACATGGATGGCGGCCGGCACTTTGCCGGACGCGCCGGACATGCGGCCGTCGGTCACCAGCGCCACCTTGAAGCCGCGTTCTTGCAGAATGGTCAGCGCCGGGGTCAGCTTGTGCAGTTCCGGCATGCCGTTGGCGCGCGGACCCTGGAAGCGGATCACCGCGACAAAGTCTTTTTCCAGCTCGCCGCGCTTGAACGCGGCCAGCATGTCGTTCTGGTCGTGGAACACCACGGCCGGAGCTTCCACCACGCGGTGCTCGGCCTTGACCGCCGACACCTTGATCACGCCGCGGCCGATATTGCCGGCCATCAGCTTCAGGCCGCCGTCGGCCGAGAACGGATTGGCTGCCGTGCGCAGCACGCTGTCGTCGCCGCTGACTGCAGGCGCGTCGCGCCATTTCAGCTCGCCGTTGTCCAGCCACGGTTCCTGCGTGTAACGCGACAGGCCGCGGCCCATCACCGTGCCCACATCCTCGTGCAGCAGGCCGGCGGACAGCAGCTCGCGGATCACGAAACCCATGCCGCCGGCGGCGTGGAAGTGGTTCACGTCGGCCTTGCCGTTGGGGTAGGCGCGCACCAAGAGCGGGATGATGGCCGACAGTTCGTCGAAATCGTCCCAGTTGACGTCGATGCCGGCCGCGCGGGCGATGGCCACGATGTGCATGGTGTGGTTGGTGGAGCCGCCGGTGGCCAGCAGGCCGATGATGGCGTTGACGATGGATTTCTCATCGATCATCTCGCCCACCGGGGTGAACTGCTCGCCCTGGGCGGCGATCTTGGCGGCCTGGGCGGCGGCGGCGCGGGTCAGCGCCTCGCGCAGCGGAGTATTCGGATTAACGAAGGCGGCGCCCGGCAGGTGCAGGCCCATGATCTCCATCAGCATCTGGTTGGAGTTGGCGGTGCCGTAGAAGGTACAGGTGCCGGGGCCGTGGTAAGACTGGCACTCCGACTCCAGCAGCGCGTCGCGGCCTACCTTGCCTTCGGCGTACAATTGGCGCACCTTGGCTTTTTCATCGTTGGCGATGCCGGTGGTCATCGGACCGGCCGGAACAAACAGCGCCGGCAGATGGCCGAAGCTCAGCGCGCCTATCATCAGGCCCGGCACAATCTTGTCGCACACGCCCAGGTACAGGGCGGCGTCGAACATCTGGTGGGACAGCGCCACGGCGGTGCTCATGGCGATCACGTCGCGGCTGAACAGCGACAGCTCCATGCCGGGCTGGCCCTGGGTGACGCCGTCGCACATCGCCGGCACGCCGCCGGCGAACTGGGCGGTGGCGCCGGCCGCCAGCGCGGCTTCCTTCAGCCAGGCCGGAAAGGCGGCCAGCGGCTGATGGGCCGACAGCATGTCATTGTAGGAAGACACAATCGCCAGATTGGGGCGGTGCTCTTCCTTCAAGTGGATTTTCACCGTATCCGGCATGGCCGCGAAGGCGTGGGCCAGGTTGGTGCACGACAGATGGGCCCGTTCCACCCGGCCTTGCTGGGCAGCGGCGCGCACGCGAGCCAGGTAGGCGCTGCGGCGCGGCTGGCTGCGCGCAATGATGCGGTCGGTAACGGCGGACAGGGTGGGATGCAAAGCCATGGTGACGTTCCGTGTTGAATTGATGCAAATAGTAGTTTTACTACACGCAAAACGCAAGGCGAACTACGTAGCGCCCGCGGCGTCTAGTGGCGACTATCCTCTTTTCCAAGAACGATTTCCAGCAAATCGCCCCAAATTTTGAGCCAAGGCAAAAGGTGTTGCAAAAGCGGCTCTGTCCGCGGCTTTGCCGTAGACATCAAGTGGCTGGATGGTAATATAACTACATCTAATTAAACTTCGAGATGGAAGATCAGGATGGAGACTCGTTCTACCCCTACCCCTGCCTTCGACATGGTGCTGTTCGGCGGCGCCGGCGATCTGGTCATGCGCAAGCTGCTGCCTTCTCTCTATCAGGCGCACGCCGCCGGCCTGCTCAATGAGCAGGGCCGCATCCTGGCGCTGGGCCGCAAGGATTTGAGCCGCGACGATTACCTGGCTTCCGTCGAGAAACAATCCCGCATCCATATCAAGGCACACTTCGACGCCGCGGCCTGGCAAAGCTTCTGTGCCCGCATCGACTACCTGAAAGTGGACGCCTCGCAGGCGGCCGACTTCCCGGCGCTGGCCGAGAAGATCGGCAACGACGCCGGCAAGGTGGTGGTGTGCTACCTTGCCACCGCGCCGAACCTGTTCGCCGGCATCTGCGAAAACCTGGCCGCCGTGGGTCTGAACCGCGACAACGTGCGCGTGGTGCTGGAAAAGCCGCTGGGCACCGATCTGGACTCGTCCAACGAGATCAACGACGACGTGGCCCGCTTCTTCCAGGAAGACCAGCTGTACCGGATCGACCACTACCTGGGCAAGGAGTCGGTGCAGAACCTGATGGCCATCCGCTTCGCCAACGCGCTGTTCGAGCCGCTGTGGCGCCGCGAGTGGATCCACGATGTGCAGATCACCATTTCCGAAGAACTGGGCGTGGGCAGCCGCGGCGACTTCTACGACGGCACCGGCGCGCTGCGCGACATGGTGCAGAACCATCTGCTGCAGCTGTTGTGCATCGTGGCGATGGAGCCGCCGGCCAACCTGGAAGCCGACGCCGTCCGCGACGAAAAGCTGAAAGTGCTGAAGGCGCTGCGTCCGTTCACCGAGCAGGAAGTCGCCACCAAGACCGTGCGCGGCCAGTACAAGGCCGGCGCCGTGGGCGGCCAGCCGGTGGTGGGTTATCTGGAAGAGGCCGGCATTCCGGAGCACAGCCAGACCGAAACCTTCGTCGCCATCAAGGCCGAGATCGACAACTGGCGCTGGGCCGGCGTGCCCTTCTTCCTGCGCACCGGCAAACGCATGCAGGAACGTCTGGCGGAAATCGTCATCAACTTCCGCGACGTGCCGCACCAGGTATTCTCCGGCCCGCTGGGCGGCTGCCACCACGCCAACCGCATGGTGATCCGCCTGCAACCCGATGAAAGCATCCGCCTGTACTTCCTGGCCAAGGAGCCGGGCGACACCATGCGCCTGCAGCCGGCCTACCTGGACCTGGACTTCTACAAGGCCTTCAAGGTGCGCCGCGCCGACGCCTACGAACGCCTGCTGCTGGACGTGATCCGCGGCAAGCTGGCGCTGTTCATGCGCCGCGACGAGCTGATCGAGGCGTGGCGCTGGGTGGAACCGATCATGGACACCTGGGCCGCCAGCACCAACAACCCGCCCAAGCAGTACACCGCCGGCAGCTGGGGGCCGGCCGCCTCCAGCGCGCTGCTGTCGCGCGACGGCATCAGTTGGCACGAGGAGTGTTAAGGTAGGGCGGAAGCCCCTTCGGGGCGCTCCGCCTTTTTCACGCCCATAGACGAACATGGCGGAACGCCCGCCAACAGCAGCGACAAGACAGGGTTGCGGCGGAACGCCCCGCAGGGGCTTCCGCCCTACGAAAATATCGTCAGGGATGGAAAAACCCCTAAGCCGTTTTCCCTCCCCATCCAAGAAACAACCGAGGTACGCCCATGAACTGGTTGGAATTTCCGGAAGCCAAGCAACAGACCGACGCCCTGGCCAACAGCGTGGCCTCGCGTTTATCGGCCGCCATCGAAAGCCGCGGCAACGCGGTGCTGGCGGTGTCCGGCGGCAAATCCCCGATCCCTTTCTTTCAGTTGATGGCGGAAATGGCCATAGACTGGAAGCGCATCACCGTCACGCTGGTGGATGAGCGCTTCGTCGCGCTGGACCACCCGGACAGCAACGCCGGCCTGGTCCGCGCCCATCTGCTGCAGAACCGCGCCGCGCCGGCCCGCTTCCTGCCGCTGGTGCGCGAGGCGCTGGACATCGATGCCGAAGTCGCCGCCGCCTGCCGCGACTTTGTCGCGCCGGACGTCGCCATCCTGGGCATGGGCGAAGACGGCCACACCGCCTCGCTATTCCCCGGCTCGCCGGAGCTGGCCGCCGGCCTGGACCCGGCAAACGCGCACCCCATCCTCGCCGTGACGCCGCAGACGGCGCCGCACCGCCGCGTCTCGATGAGCTACGCCGCGCTGCTGCAATCGGGCAGCCTGATCCTGTCCATCCAGGGCGCGAAGAAGCGCGAAGTGCTGGACGCCGCCGGCCGCGCCGTCAGCGACACGCTGCCGATCAGCCACTTCCTGGCACAAGACAAGGTGCCGCTCGATGTCTACTGGTCTGCCTGAAGCCTGGCCGCGCCTGCTCGGCGACGTTGGCGGCAGCAACGCGCGTTTCGCGCTGGAAACCGGCCCCGGCGTCATCGAGGACATCCTGACGCTGCCCACCGCGCGCTACCCGACGCTGGAAGACGCGCTGCGCGACTATCTGGCCCAGACCTGCGCCCGCCGCGTCGCCCATGCCGCCATCGGCATCGCCAATCCGCTGAACGGCGACCGGGTGACCATGACCAATTGCCACTGGTCGTTTTCGATTGAAGCCGCGCGCCGCGCGCTGGGCCTGTCCACCTTGCTGCTGCTGAATGACTTCACCGCGCTGGCGCTGGCCTTGCCCAAGCTGCCCGCCAAGGATCTGACGCAAATCGGCGGCGGCGCGCCGCGGCCGGACTCGCCGCTGGCGCTGATCGGCCCCGGCACCGGCCTTGGCGTGTCGGCGCTGGTGCCGCACCCCGGCGGCTGGCGCGCGCTGGCCGGCGAGGGCGGCCATGTCTCGTTCGCGCCGCAGGATGAGCGCGAGTCCGTGGTCTGGCGCTACGCCGCCGCGCGCTTCGGCCATGTCTCGGCCGAACGCCTGCTGTCCGGCCCCGGCATCAGCCTGATCCACCAGGCGCTGTGCGAACGCGACGGCGAGGACGACGCCCCGCGCGAGCCGTCCTGGATCAGCGCGCAAGGGCTGGCCGGGCGCGACGCGCGCTGCCGCGAAACCCTGGAAATCTTCTGCGGCGCGCTGGGCTCCGCCGCCGGAAATCTGGCCCTGACGCTCGGTGCCCGTGGCGGGGTATACATAGGTGGTGGTATTGTGCCGCGTCTAAGCGGTTTTTTTGAACAATCCCCATTTCGCCGCCGCTTCGAGGACAAGGGACGGATGTCCGGCTATCTGGCCGACATCCCGGTTTACCTGATCACCAGCGCCTACCCCGCCCTGCAGGGCGTGGCCGCCTATCTGGCGGACCATCTGGCGCCGCGCAGCGACCCTTCCCCGGTGGACGTTTCCACCTCTCCTCGCGGCGGCTCAGCAGGAGACATGCATGCTTGATCGCATCCGTGGCCAACTGGAGATGCTGTCCTCGGCCGAGCGCAAAGTGGCCGAGCTGGTGCTGGAACAGCCCTATACGGTGATCCAGGCCGCCGTGGCCGACATCGCCAAGAGCGCAGGCGTCAGCCAGCCCACCGTGATCCGTTTCTGCCGCACCGTCGGCTGTTCCGGCCTGCCCGATTTCAAGCTGAAGCTGGCCGGCAGCCTGGTGACCGGCGTGCCCTACGTCCACTCCAGCGTGCGCCCGGAAGACCCGACATCCGAAATCGTGGCCAAGGTGTTCGACAACACCGTGTCGGCGCTGCTCAAGTGCCGCAACGACGTCAACCCGCAGGCCATAGAAGCCGCCGTGCGGCTGCTGACCGACGCCCATCGCATCGAATTCTACGGCCTGGGCAACTCCGGCATCATCGCCGCCGACGCCCAGCACAAGTTCTTCCGCTTCGGCATCCCCACCGTGGCCTATTCCGACACCCACATCCAGATGATGGCGGCGTCGGTGCTGGGCCCGGACGACGTATTGGTGGCGATTTCCAGCTCCGGCCGCACCATGGAGCTCTTGGAAGCGGTGGACGTGGCGCTGTCCGCCGGCGCCAAAGTCATCGCGCTGACCACCAGCGGCTCGCCGCTGGCGCGCCGCGCCACCGTGTCGCTGATCGCCGACACGCTGGAAGACAATGAAACCTACAGCCCGATGATTTCGCGCATCGTGCATCTGGTGCAGATAGACATCCTGGCGGTCAGCGTGGCCCTGCGCCGCGGACCGGGACTGATCCGCCAGCTGGAAAAAACCAAGCACAGCCTGAAGAACCGCAGGCTGGACAATAAACAAGCGGAATAGGACGAGATATCATGAGTGAACTGACCGAACTCCCAGCCTGGCAAGCCCTGTGGGACCACTTTGCCGAGGCCAAGCACCTGCACATGCGCGACCTGTTCGCCTCCGACCCGGAGCGAGCGGAGCGCTACTCGCTGGAAGTGGGCGGACTGTTCCTCGACTATTCCAAGAACCGCATCACCGACGCCACGCTGATGGGCCTGATGGAGCTGGCGCGCGAAGCCGGCCTGCCGGCGCGCATCAAGTCCATGTTCAAGGGCGAGAAGCTCAACCGCACCGAGCACCGCTCCGCGCTGCACATCGCGCTGCGCAACCGCACCAACTCGCCCATCATCGTCGATGGCGAGGATGTGATGCCGCAGGTCAATTCGGTGCTGGAGCGGATGGGCCGCTTCGCCCACGCCGTGCGCTCCGGCGACTGGCTGGGCTTCACCAATCAGCCTATCACCGACATCGTCAACATCGGCATCGGCGGCTCCGACCTCGGCCCGCTGATGGTCTGTAGCGCGCTGAAGCCGTTTGGCCATCCGCGCCTGAACATGCACTTCGTCTCCAATGTGGACGGCGCCCAGCTGAAGGAAACGCTGAAGAAGGTGCATCCGGAGACCACCCTGTTCGTGGTGGAGTCCAAAACCTTCACCACCCAGGAAACGCTGACCAACGCCCTGACCGCCCGCGAATGGTTCCTGTCGCACTCGCGCGACGAAGGATCGGTGGCCAAGCACTTCGTCGCCGTGTCCACCAACCAGAAGGCGGTGGCGGACTTCGGCATCGATCCGGCCAATATGTTCGAATTCTGGAACTGGGTGGGCGGCCGCTACAGCCTGTGGTCGGCCATCGGCCTGCCCATCATGCTGTACCTGGGCGAGGAGAACTTCACCGAGCTCTTGAACGGCGCCCACATCATGGACCAGCACTTCATGAACGCGCCGTTCGAGCAGAACATGCCGGTGCTGCTGGCCATGATAGGCATCTGGTACATCAATTACTATGGCGGCGGCAGCCATGTGATCGCGCCGTACGACCAGTACCTGCATCGCCTGCCGGCCTTCATCCAGCAGCTGGACATGGAGTCCAACGGCAAGCAGGTGACGCTGTCCGGCCAGCCGGTCAATTATGAAACCGCCCCCATCATCTGGGGCGAGACCGGCATCAACGGCCAGCACGCCTTCTTCCAGCTCTTGCACCAGGGCACCCACATCTCGCCGATCGACCTGATCGCCTCGCTGGAAAACCGCTCCAGCCTGCCGGGCCACCACGAAATCCTGCTGGCCAATGTCTTCGCCCAGGCCGAAGCCTTCATGCGCGGCAAGACCGCCGAGGAAGTGCGCGCCGAGCTGACCGAACAGGGACTGCAGGGCGAGGCGCTGGAAGCGCTGGTGCCGCACAAGGTATTCGGCGGCAACCGCCCGACCAACACCTTGCTGATGAGCCGCCTCGACCCGCGCAACCTCGGCTCGCTGATCGCGCTGTACGAGCACAAGATCTTCGTCCAAGGCGTGATCTGGCACATCAACAGCTTCGACCAATGGGGCGTGGAGCTGGGCAAGCAGCTGGCCAAGACCATCCACGCCGAGCTGACCGGCAAGCTGGCGCACGCCGAGCACGACTGCTCCACCCGCCGCCTGATCGAGCTGTATCGCAAGGCCAATGCCTGAAGCCTAACTTGCGATCAAGCAAAATCCCCCGCCAAATGACGGGGGATTTTTTCTGGGGAAAACGGATTGGGGATAACCCCGATTGTCCGACAAAGGGAACGCTGGTGAAATGGCCCCAAGTCTGAACAAGAATAATGGACTGAAGAAGATCTATCGGGATGAGTAAGCTCCGCAGTACCGTGCTGGCCGGCTTCATGCTGGCTGCCAGCCTGCCCGGCCACAGCGCCGGGCGGCTGCTCCGCGTCGATGGCGACCACGCCGCCCCCATCACCCTCAGCGGGACCGTCATCGGCCCCATCGCCGCCGGCAGCAAGGCCGAAGGCACGTTTTCCGAGACCTACCACCTTAAGCTGCGCCAACCTATCCGTCTTGACGATGCCGGCGCCTGCGGCGCGAGGCGCGTCTCCAGCCTGGCGCTGAGCCAGGAAGACATGGCCCGACTCAAAGGCCATGCGGTTACCGTGCAGGCGCGCGTGTTCTGCCAGGAAAGCCGCGCGGTGGCCTACCGCCTGGCGGACATCACCGTGCTGTAAACAAGCCCGCCAACGCCCGCGCCGCCGCGCCGGTGTCCGGCGCGTCGAACAGGCCGCCTATCACCGCGATGGCGCCCGCGCCGGCCGCCACCGCCTGCGCCGCATTGGCCGGCGTGATGCCGCCTATCGCCACGGTCTGCGCGCCCAGTTTCGCCGCCTCGGCAAACAGCGCCAGCGGCGCGACGACGGCGTCGGGCTTGGTCTGCGACGGAAACACCGCGCCAAACGCCACGTAGCTCGCGCCGGCCGCCAGCGCCGCCCGCGCCAATTCGATGCGGTTGTAGCAGGAAGCGCCGATCACCGCGTCCGGCCCCAGCGCCGCGCGCGCGGCGGCGATGTCGCCATCGTCTCGCCCCAGATGCACGCCATCCGCGCCCACTTGCAGCGCCAGCGCCACATCGTCGTTGACGATAAACCGCGCGCCATGCTCGCCGCACAGGCCGCGCAGCGCCGCCGCCTGACGCAGCCGCCGCGCGGCGTCGCCGCTCTTGTCGCGGTATTGCAGCGCGCGCGCGCCGCCGGCCAGAGCCGTCGCCGCCAGCTCAAACAGCCGCGCGTCGTCCAGGCCGTCCGGCGTGACCGCATACAAGCCCTCAACGCTTGGCGGCATCGGCCTCTTCCTCGTCGTCGCCGCGCGCCCAGAACATGCGGTCCGGCAGGAACTGGCCCATGCCGGGACGGAAGCCGTTCAGCAGCGTCTGGTAGGTGTACTCCTGCGCCTCGCGCACCGCCTCCGGCAGCAACAAGCCGGTGGCCAGCATGCCGGCGATGGCCGAAGCCAGCGTGCAGCCGGAGCCGTGATAGCTGCCGGGCAGCCGCTCCCAATGGTCGGAACGCACCACGCCGTCCTGGCCGTACAGACTGTTGATCACTTCCTTGGAGTTTTCATGGGTGCCCGTGATCAGCAGATAAGGCACTCCCAGCGCCATGATGCGTTCGGCGCACTGATCCAGGGTCAGTTCCTCGTCCTCGTCGGGATCGTTGCTGGCCAGCCGGCGCGCTTCCAGGCTGTTGGGCGTCAGGATGGACACCTGCGGGATCAGCATGTCGCGCATGGCCGAGATCACGTCCTCGTCGGCCAGGTCGTGGCCGCCGCCGCTGGCCAGCACCGGGTCCAGCACCACCGGGATGTCCGGATAGTCGGCGATCAGCTGCGCCACCACGGCGACGTTTTCCACGCTGCCCAGCATCCCGATCTTGAACGCCGCCACCGGCATGTCTTCCATCAGGAAGCGGGCCTGATCGTTGACCCAGTCCGAATCCAGCACCATCAAGTCATTGACGCCGACGGTATCCTGCACCGTAATGGCGGTGATCACCGACAGGGGATGGCAGCCCAGGCTGGCCAGCGTCAGGATGTCGGCCTGGATGCCGGCGCCGCCGGACGGGTCGGAGCCGGCCAGCGTCAACACCATGGGAGGAGTGGCGGGAGTGGTCAAGGGTAAACCTCTTCTGTCTTATTGCGTTGGCAAGATTTAGAATACCCATTTTATCCGATCAAGGGGGCGAAGCGATGCGTACTTGGATGTGTCTGATCTGCGGTTTCATCTACGACGAGGCCAGCGGCCGCCCGGAAGACGGCATTCCGCCGGGCACCCGTTGGGAAGACCTGCCGCCCAACTGGACCTGTCCCGATTGCGATGCCCGCAAGGACGACTTCCAGATGGTGGAAATCTGAGCGGGCAAACATGATGCGCAATCGTTGGAAACGCTGGCTGGGCGGCGCGCTGCTGGCCGCCGCTCTGGCCTCATGCGCCCAGGTGGCCACCACCTCGGGCGGCGCCGTCGGCGTCAACCGCAGCCAAAGCATGATGCTCCCCAGCCGGGACGTGGAACAGATGTCGGCCCAGGCCTACGCGCAGCAGCTGCAGCAGGCGCGCGCGGCCGGCCGGCTCAATACCGACGCCGCGCTGACCAAGCGCGTGCGCCAGATCTCGCAGCGCTTGATCGCCCAAACGCCGGCTTTCCGGCCGGACGCCCGCAACTGGCGCTGGGAAGTCAACGTGCTGACCACCGACGACATGAACGCCTACGCCATGGCCGGCGGCAAGATCATGGTCTACACCGGCATCATCAAGCAGTTGAAGCTGACCGACGCCGAGCTGGCGGCGGTGCTGGGCCACGAGATATCGCACGCCTTGCGCGAGCACACGCGCGAGAACATGAGCCAGGCCTATATGCAGCAAGTGGGCCTGTCGCTGGTGGGCGTGCTGGCCGGCTTCAGCGCCGATCAGCTGAAACTGGCGTCCATGGTCACCGACGTGACGCTGAACAAGCCACACAGCCGCACCATGGAATCCGAAGCCGACGTGATGGGCCTGGAGCTGATGGCGCGCGCGGGCTGCGACCCCAACGCCGCCGTCAATGTGTGGCAGAAGATGCAGGCGGCCGGCAACGGCAGCGGCCCGGAATTCCTGTCCACCCACCCGTCCGGCCCCACCCGCATCCGCGACCTGCAGGCCCACATCCCGCAGGTGTGGCCGCTGTACCAGGCCGCGCGCAAGGCCTGACGACCATGCCCGCCCTCGCGCCCGCCCAGCTCGACGATCTGCTCGCTTACGCCTGCTCGCTCCCCGGCGCCAGCTTCGACGTCAAATGGGGCAGCGAGCGGGTGGTCAGCATAGGCGGCAAGATGTTTCTGGTCTGCGGCGCCGATGCCTTGAGCTATAAGGTGCCGGACGAGGACTTCCTGCCGCTGTCCGGCCTGCCCGGCGTGCGGCCGGCGCCTTATCTGGCGCGCGCGCGCTGGATACAGGTGCGCTCGACGGAGGCCCTGTCGCTGGACGCCTTGCGCCAGGGCATCGCCCGCTCGCGCGAGCTGGCGATGCAAAAACTGCCCAAGGCGCAAAGGGCAGCCTGGGCATGAAGCGCAGGAACCACCGGCCGGCCAAGGCGGTCCATCGTCCATCCCTTCAATCCTGGTCCATCTCGGTCATCGCATCGTGAGTTATCTCTACCTCAAAGCCTTCCATATCTTCTTCGTGGTGTCCTGGTTCGCCGGCTTGTTTTACCTGCCGCGGCTGTTCGTCAACCTGGCCATGGCGTCGCCAGGGGCCGAATACGACCGCCTGCTCTTGATGGCGAAAAAACTGCTGCGCTTCATGACGCCGCTGGCCGCGCTGGCGCTGGCCACCGGCCTGGCGCTGTGGCTGGGTTTCGGCATTGCCGGCGGCTGGCTGCACGCCAAGCTGACGCTGGTGGCGCTGCTGGTGGCCTATCACGGCTACTGCGGCAAGCTGTGCCGGGATTTTGCCCACCACGGCAACCGCAAGAGCCATGTCTGGTTCCGCGTATTCAACGAACTGCCGGTGCTGGTCTTGCTGGCGGTGGTGATCCTGGTTGTGGTCAAGCCATTTTGAGCCGGGAAATCGCCATGAAAATCCTGTTCGCCGTCGGCCTGCTGCTGGCTTCCGCTGCCGCCTTCGCGGCGCCCAAGCTGCCCGCCGCCCCGCCGCATCCGCCGGCGCTGAAACTGATCGTGGAACGCGACAGCGAAGCGCTGAAGCCATTGACCTTGTGCCTGACGCCCAATGGCCGCTTCGCCGGGACCATCCACGAGGAAGAGGCGGCCCTGTCGGTATCCGGCAGCCTGCAGGCCGATCGCGGCCTGACCCGCCCGATCCTGACCGTGGCGCTGGAATGGCGCGATGAAGCCGGCCTGCAGAAACTGGACAGCCACCTGGCGCTGGAAGACGGCCGCATGCTGCTAGGCAGCCTGTGGCTGCAGGCGCACCCCTATGGACGAGACTCCGGCGTGGAGCCGCAGCGCAGCAGCCTCACCTTCTATCTGGAGCCGCTGGCGGCCTGCCCGCCGCCGTCTCCCCAACCCTGATCTTGAAAAGGATGGTGCCATGGCACTGGAAATCGAACGCCGCTTCCGCGTCAACGGCGACAGCTGGCGCGGCCTGGCCCCTGGCGTGCAGTACCGCCAGGGTTATCTGTCGGTGGAAAAGGAACGCACCGTGCGCGTGCGCGTGGTGGGCCAGCAGGCCTGGCTGACGCTGAAAGGCAATATCAGCGACGTCACCCGCCATGAATTCGAGTACGCCATCCCGCTGGCCGACGCGCAAATCATCATGGGCGCGATGTGCCCGATGGTGGTGGACAAGCTGCGCCACCGCATAGAGCACGGCGGCTTTGTGTGGGAAGTGGACGAGTTCTTCGGCGACAACGCCGGCCTGGTGCTGGCCGAGATCGAGCTGCCAAGCGAGGACACCGCGTTCGACAAGCCGGACTGGCTGGGCGAGGAGGTGACGCACGACGGCCGCTTCACCAACGCCTATCTGTCCAAGCAGCCGTTCAGCCGTTGGTAAGTCCAGTCCCGCCTCCCCCGCGGGAGACGGGTGGAGGACGACTTATCCACACCAACCCCCATTTCCCGTTTTTATCCACAAGCCGCCCCATCCCGCCCCGCCTCGGGTAAAATGGCCGATCACGACGGCCCGCATCGCGCCGCCGCGCCCTCTCACTTAGCGGCTGTCGCCGCCTGACAAGGAAAAACTCATGTCCCGCAATCTGGAACTGTTCGAACGTGGCAAGAAAGTGATCCCCGGCGGCGTCAACTCGCCGGTGCGCGCCTTTGGCCAGGTCGGCGGCACGCCGCGCTTCGTCGCCCGCGCCGAAGGCGCCTACTTCTGGGACGCCAACGGCAAACAGTATCTGGATTACGTCGGCTCCTGGGGCCCGGCCATCGTCGGCCACGCCCATCCGGAGGTGGTGAAGGCGGTGCAGGACGCGGCAGTCGGCGGCCTGTCCTTCGGCGCGCCGACCGAAGGCGAGGTGGTGATCGCCGAGGAAATCTGCAAGCTGTTGCCGTCGGTCGAACAGGTGCGGCTGGTATCGTCCGGCACCGAGGCGACCATGACCGCCATCCGCCTGGCGCGCGGCTTCACCGGCCGCGATCTGATCGTCAAGTTCGAAGGCTGCTACCACGGCCATTCCGACAGCCTGCTGGTCAAGGCCGGTTCCGGCCTGCTGACCTTCGGCAACCCGTCGTCCGGGGGCGTGCCGGCGGACTTCACCCAACACACGCTGGTGCTGCAGTACAACGACGTGGACCAGCTGTCCCGCACCTTCGCCGAGATCGGCGACAAGATCGCCTGCGTCATCCTGGAGCCGATCGCCGGCAATATGAATCTGATCCAGCCGTCGCGCGAATTCGTGCAGGCATTGCGCCAGCTCACGGAAAAGCACGGCGCGGTGCTGATCTACGACGAAGTGATGACCGGCTTCCGCGTGGCCAAGGGCTGCGCCCAGGGCCTGCATGGCATTACCCCGGACCTGACCACGCTGGGCAAGGTGGTGGGCGGCGGCATGCCGCTGGCGGCTTTCGGCGGCCGCGCCGACATCATGGGCAAGATCGCGCCTTTGGGCACCGTCTACCAGGCCGGCACCCTGTCCGGCAACCCGCTGTCCGTCGCCGCCGGCATGGCTACGCTGAAGCTGATCCAGCAGCCCGGCTTCTATGAAACGCTGGGCAGCCGCACCGCGCGCCTGGCCCAGGGCCTGGCCGAAGAGGCAGGGAAAGCCGGCGTCACCCTGTCCACCGACAGCGTGGGCGGCATGTTCGGCTTCTACTTCAGCGCCAAGGCGCCCAAGTCCTACGCCGAAGCCACCGGCTGCGACATCGAGCGCTTCAAGCGCTTCTTCCACGCCATGCTGGACGAGGGCATCTATTTCGCGCCGTCCGCCTACGAAGCCGGCTTCGTCTCCATCGCCCACAGCGACGAGATGATTGAACACACCATCCGCGCCGCCGGCCGCGCCTTTGCTCGCGTCGCGGGCTGAGCCCGCCGGGCCGATCTGGCATAATGGCCGTCCGACATCTGTCCGACGGCTTTTTCATGTCCGCTTCCCCTCTGACTGCCCGATTTGATGCCCTGAGCGAAATCCAGCAAGCGGTGCTGTTCGCCCTGCTGATGTCGCTGTCCGGGCGCAACAAGACTGCCTTGCTCGCCATCCTCAAAAGCATGGGCGTCCGCGCCAGCGCCACCCGCCAGCTCGATCACGCCGCGCTGGCTGGCCCGCTGGACGAACTGCTGGCGCAGGAATGGCTGGGCCTCAGCCAGGCCGGTTTGTACCGCATGCGGCGGCTGCGCCATAACGAGGCCTTGCTTGGTTTGTGGCAAAGCGGCGCGTTTGCCCGCTGGAAAAGCGGCGTCAAAACCTATCTGGATGGCCAACGGCCCAGCTGGGGTCAGACCGGAACCGAGCACTGCCCCATCGAAATGTGGCAGGCCCTGCTGGAAGGCGATGTCGCCACCCTGATACGCTGGCTGCCGGTATGGGAATCCCACAGCCGGATGAAGCAGCATCCGCCGCTGGCGGAGATGCTGCTGGCCGACAACGCCGGCCAACACCTGTTGGCCGCCTTGCCGGGCGCGACCCAAACGGCGCTGCTGCTGCCAGTGCTGATCAGCCAAGGTTGGGAAATGCAAGCCGCCGCGCCGGCCTATCACTATGTCATCGCCAGACTCGAGCATGACTTCAAGGACCAGCTGGCGCTGCAGGACGCGGCAGGCCTGCTGGCCATCTGGCGCGGCGAGCTGGACCTGCTGGGCGAGATCTGTCCGGAAGGACTGGTCCTGGTGCCGGCAGTCGCCCTGCATCTGGCGAAGGGCCAGGCCGGGGAAGCCCTGCAATCCATCGAGTCCTGGCTGACCCAATTACGCGCGCAAACCCGCAAGCGCAAGCTGGAACTGCCGCCTAACCTCAACCTGCTGTACGCGCTGGCCCTGGTGGCCAAGGGCGACATCGCCGGCAACAAGACCCTGGCCGAGCTGATCAAGCACGGCATCAAGCACCAATATGGCGAAGCCTATCCGCTGTTGATGCGCCTGCAATGGCAAAGCGAGGGCAATGCCAAGGTGGCGCTGGAGCGCGAACCACGCTTGCAAGGCCTGGACGGCCTCGTCTGCGCCCTGCTGCGCTACTGGCTGGATGATCCGGCAGCCAACACGCCGCAATGGGAGGAGACGCTGCGGACGTTCGCCAAGCAGCTGCGCCGCGATGGCTATGCGCTGGCGGCCGAGGAAATCGACGCGCTGATGGAGGCTCAGTTCGGCCAGCCGCGGGCGCTGCCGGACTGGCATAGCCAGCGCAAGCTGGCGCCGTGGTTCCAGCTGTACCAGAAGCAAGCCGCCTGGCAACACGCACTCAACGCCCTGGCCTTGCTGGGCAAGCCTGCCCCGCAAGCGGAAAAGCCGGCGTCGGAGTCGCGTCTGGCCTGGCTGCTCAGCCTGGGCCGCGGCGGCCCGACGCTGGAACCGCGCGAGCAAAAGCTGAACGCCAAAGGCCAGTGGAGCAAGGGCCGCGCCGTCGCCTTCAAGCGCCTGAGCGAGGAAACCGACAGCTTCGACTACCTGCTGGAACAGGACAAGCAGATCATCGGCCACATCCGGTCAAGCTACGACTACTACTACGGCGGCAGCCACTACGAACTGGATGGCGATTCCGCGCTGCCGTCGCTGGCGGGCCACCCGGCCGTATATTGGGCCGACGCGCCGGATATCCGGCTCGATGTGGCCATTGGCCAGGTCTCCTTGCAGCTCAAGGAATCGGCCGGCCAGATTCGGCTGCGGCTGATGCCGGACAAGGTCCACTCGGAAAGCACCCTGGTCTGGGACAAGGAAACGCCCACCCGGCTGCTGGTCTACCCCGTCAGCGACGAGGCGCGCCAGATCGCCGCCATCGTCGGCAAAGAATTATGCATTCCGCAGCAAGGCAAGGCGCAGCTGATCGACGCCATAGGCAGCATCGCCCCGCTGCTGCCCATCCACTCCGACCTGCCGGAGCTGGCCGCCCACATCGACAGCGTGCCCGCCGACAGCAAACTGTATGCCCACCTGCTGCCGCTGAACGAAGGCCTGCGCCTGCAGCTCTTGGTGCGGCCGCTGCCCGGCGGCGGCTGGCAGCAACCGGGACGCGGCATGGAAAACGTGCTGGGCGAACAGGACGGCAAACCGGTGCAGGCCATGCGCGACCTCAAGGCAGAAAAAGCCGCGTTGAAGGCAGTGGAAGCCGCCTGCCCGGCGCTGCGCATGGCCGACAGCGACGGCCGCGAGTGGCAGTTGGACGACCCGCAGGCGGCGCTGGAAATGCTCAGCCAACTGCACGACATCGACCCTGCCTTGCTGGAGTGCGTCTGGCCGGAAGGCGAGCGCATGCGCATCAAGGCGCGGCGCGAGATGGGCGGCATGCGCTTCGCCTTGCAGTCGCACGGCGGCTGGTTCGAACTCTCAGGCGACGTGGCGCTGGACGACGGCACCGTGCTGCAATTGCGCCAATTGCTGCAGCTGATGCGCCACAGCCGCGGCCGCTTCGTCAAACTGGCCGAGGGCGACTGGCTGGCGCTGGGCGACAGCCTGCGCCGCCGCCTGGAACAGCTGGCGCTGCTGGCCGACGGCGAAGGCAGGCAGGGCGTGCGCTTCCATGCGCTGACGGCGCCGCTCCTGGCCGAACTGCAGGCGGAAGCCGGCGCCTTCGAGGCGGACAATGGCTGGCAAAAGCAGCTGCGACAACTCGAATCCTTGCGCGACTGGCATCCCGCCGCGCCCTCCACCCTGCAAACCGAGCTGCGCGACTACCAGCAGGAAGGCTACCGCTGGCTGTCAAGGCTGGCGCGCTGGGGCGTCGGCGCCTGTCTCGCCGACGACATGGGCCTGGGCAAGACCGTGCAAACCCTGGCGCTGCTGCTGGAACGCGCGCCGGGCGGCCCGCAGCTGGTGGCGGCGCCGACCTCGGTGGCGATGAACTGGCTGGCGGAAGCCGCCCGTTTCGCTCCCACGCTGAACGTGAGAGCCTTCCATCAGAACCGCGACCTGTCCGGACTGGGTTCCTTCGATGTGGTGGTAACCAGCTACGGCCTGCTGCAACAGGAAGCCGACGCCTTCTCCGCCCAGCACTGGCACAGCGTGGTGCTGGACGAGGCGCAGGCCATCAAGAACGCGCAGACCAAACGCTCCCAGGCGGCCATGGCGCTGAGCGCCGACTTCCGACTGGCCGTCAGCGGCACGCCGCTGGAAAACCACCTGGGCGAGTTGTGGAACCTGTTCCGCTTCCTCAACCCCGGCCTGCTGGGCAGCCAGGAGCATTTCAACCAGCGCTTCGCCGCGCCGATCGAAAACGGCGACGACGCCGCGCGCAAAGCCCTCAAGGCGCTGATCCAGCCTTTCATCCTGCGGCGCAACAAGACCCAGGTGCTGGACGAACTGCCGCCGCGCACCGAAATCACCCACAAGGTCACGCTCAGCCGCGACGAGATGCACCTGTACGAGGCCCTGCGCCAGGAGGCGATGGACAAACTGGACGCGCTGGGCGATGAGGACGGCAAACCGCTGCAGGTGCTGGCGGAAATCACTCGCCTGCGCCGCTTCTGCTGCCACCCCTCGCTCGCTGTCAAAAACAGCGCGCTGCCTGGCAGCAAGCTGGCGGCCTGCGCGGAAATCATCGACGAGCTGCTGGAAAACCGCCACAAGGCGCTGGTTTTCAGCCAATTCGTCGATCATCTGACCATCGTGCGCGAATATCTGGAACGGCAGGGCATCGCTTACCAGTACCTGGACGGCGCCACCAGCGCCAAGGAGCGGAAAAACCGCGTGGACGCCTTCCAGGCCGGCGAGGGCGATATCTTCCTGATCAGCCTGAAGGCCGGCGGCACCGGCCTCAACCTCACCGCCGCCGACTACGTGATCCACCTGGACCCGTGGTGGAACCCGGCGGTGGAGGACCAGGCCTCGGACCGCGCCCACCGCATCGGCCAGCAAAGGCCGGTGACGGTATACCGGCTGGTGGCCGAACACACCATAGAAGAGCAGATCGTCGCCTTGCACGCCAAGAAGCGCGACCTGGCCGACAGCCTGCTGGAAGGCGGCGAAGTCAGCGCGAAACTGGACGCTGACGCGCTGCTGGCCTTGCTCAAGGGCGTGTGAAGCCTTGACTGACTCCCCCCGCCTGATCTGGCGCTTGCGCCTGGCCGATTCCGGCATCCAACTGCAGCCGCTGCTGCAAAACGCCGGTCCGGACGGCTGGAGCCGCGGCCGCGCCTGCTCGCTCCCATCCTTGCTGCGCGACGCGCACGCCTCGGTGGCCGAGCATGATGTGCCCTTGTTGCGTCAATTGCTGGCGCTGCTGCGGCAATACGATGGCGACGCCGCGCTGATCGACGCCACGCCGATGCTGCCGGCCTTGATCGGCCATCCCTTGCTGTTCGACGCCACCGCGCCGGCGCGGCGCATCCATGTCGAGGCGGGCCGGCCGGCCTTGCAGATGCAGCGGGTGGGCGCGGAGCTGCGGCTGAAGCTGCTGCCGGACGGATTGGCCAGCTGCGGCGGCGTGCTGTGGCAACGGCCGCAGCCGGAACGGCTGCTGGTCTACCAACTGAGCGATGAGCTGAAAGCGCTGGCCGATCTGGTCGGCCACGGTCTGACCGTGCCGTGGCCGGCGCGCCAGCGGGTGCTGGAGGCGATACGCGATGTCGCGCCCGGCCTGCCGCTGGTGGACGCCAGCCCGGCTTTCGATCCGGAACTGCCCAGCGAGGCGGCCGATCCGACGCTGTACGCCTTGCTGACCCGCCAGCCGGAAGGCCTGCGGCTGCAGCTGAAAGTCAAGCCACACCCGGCCGCCGCCTGGAGCGCGCCGGGCCGCGGCGCGGCCGGCCTGGTGCTGGACGTCGATGGCGCGTACCGCCAGTTCATCCGCGACCTGCCCGAAGAAGCGCGCCGCCTGCGCGCGCTGCGCGAGGCCTGCCCGGCTATCGCCCGCGGTCAGCGCGATGGCGACGGCTGGCTGTTTGCGGACCAGCATTCGGCGCTGTCCTTGTTGTCGCAATTGCAGGCGGCCGGCGAAGACCGCGTGGTCTGCCTGTGGCCGCAAGGCGACAAAATCCGCCTGGCCGCCGCCGACGGCATGCCGCAGCTCAAACTGAAGGTGAAGCGGCGCGGCGGCTGGCTGCAGGCCGAGGGCGAGCTGGAACTGGACGACGGCCGCGTACTGGCGTTGCGCCACCTGCTGGCGGCGTTGGCAAATCAAAAAGGCAAATACCTGCAGCTGTCCGACGGCGACTGGCTGGCCTTGTCCGGCAGCCTGCGCGATAGGCTGGACGAACTGGCGCGCATGGTCGACCACGCCGGGCCGGACGGGCTGGCGATCAGCCCGCTGGCCGGTCCACGCTTGCAGGCGCTGGGCGAGGAAGCCGGGCAGTTCGACGGCGACGAAGGCTGGCAACAGCAGGCGGCGCGCTGGCGCGAAGCGACGGTATTCGAACCGCAAGTGCCGCCCACTCTCCATGCCACCTTGCGGCCTTATCAGCTGCAAGGTTACGCCTGGATGGCGCGGCTGGCGCACTGGGGCGTCGGCGCCTGCCTGGCCGACGACATGGGCCTGGGCAAGACGGTGCAGACTTTGTCCCTGCTGCTGACTCGCGCCCATCTGGGCCCGCAGCTGGCGGTGGCGCCGACCTCGGTGGCGCTGAACTGGCTGGCCGAGGCCGCCCGCTTCGCGCCCAGCCTGCGCTTGCGCGCCTACCACCAGCAGCGCCGGCTGGACGACGTCGGCCCCGGCGATCTGGTGATCGTCAGCTACGGCCTGCTGCAGCGCGAGGCCGAGGCGTTCGGCGACGTGCATTGGGCGTCGGTGGTGCTGGACGAGGCGCAGGCGATCAAGAACCCGCAAAGCCAGCGCGCCCAGGTGGCGCAAAGCCTGCGCGCCGATTTCCGCCTGGCCGCCAGCGGCACCCCGGTGGAGAATCACCTGGGCGAGCTGTGGAGCCTGTTCCGCTTCATCGCGCCGGGCCTGCTCGGCAACCTGGCCCAGTTCGAACAACGCTACGTCCAGCCGATAGCCGAAGGCGACGACACCGCGCGCGCGCAGCTGAAGGCGCTGATCCAGCCATACCTATTGCGCCGCACCAAGCGCGAGGTGCTGACCGAGCTGCCGCCCAAGACCGAAATGACCAGGCTGATCGAGCTGTCCGCGCAGGAGCGCCACGTCTACGAGGCGATGCGGCAGGAGGCCTTGGCCCGCGTGGCCGAAGCCGACCCGGCCGCCGGCGGCCAGACCATGCAGGCGCTGGCCGAACTGACCCGGCTGCGCCGCTTCTGCTGCCACCCCAAGCTCACGCAGCCGGACAGCGCGCTGCCGGCCAGCAAGCTGGCGGCCTTCGCCGAAATCTGCGAGGAGCTGCTGGACAACGGCCACAAGGCGCTGGTGTTCAGCCAGTTCGTCGACCACCTGGCGCTGGCGGCCGAGCATCTGAAACAACAGGGCGTCCGCTTCCATTACCTGGATGGTTCCACGCCGACCAAGCAGCGCAAGGCCAGCATGGATGCCTTCCAGGCCGGCGACGGCGACTTGTTCCTGATCAGCCTGAAGGCCGGCGGCACCGGCCTCAACCTGACCGCCGCCGACTACGTGATCCACCTGGACCCGTGGTGGAACCCGGCGGTGGAGGACCAAGCCTCGGACCGCGCCTACCGCATGGGGCAGCAGCGGCCGGTGACGGTGTACCGGCTGGTGGCGGCCGGCACCATAGAAGAAAAGATCGTCCAACTGCACCAGGAAAAGCGCGCCCTGGCCGACAGCCTGCTCGCCGGCGGCGATGCCAGCGCCAGGCTGGACGGCGCTGCGCTGCTCGCGCTGCTGCGCGGCGAGGCTGTTTGACCCGACCGCCCGTCAACGCGCCTGGCCGATGGCAGCGATGCCCACAACAGCAAGCCTCCCCGCTGGGCGTGGCCGCCGCTGTTGAACATTGGCACCGCGCTGATGCAGCGCCTTTAGCGACGAAAGACTGGAAGAAACCCCGGTATTCGAGGAATACCATCATGCGGACCGCCACCGCGTCCATTCCAGCCGGGGGCGCGATGCACTAAGATAGCCAGCTAAGGAGGAATTCATGACGCTGAACCTTGCCGACATCCGTTTGGAATATTCGAAGAAGGAATTGTCGCCCGAAGACTGCCTGGCCGATCCGCTTGCCCAGTTTGAAATCTGGCTCAACGAAGCCATCTCGGCCCAGGTGCACGAACCCACGGCGATGAACCTGGCGGCCGTCGGGCTGGATGGCCGCCCCAATGCGCGCATCGTGCTGCTCAAGGGCGTGGAGGACGGCCAGCTGTTGTTCTATACCAATTACCAAAGCCGCAAGGGCCAGGCGTTGGACGCCCATCCTTATGTGGCGCTGACCTTCTTCTGGCCGGAACTGGAACGGCAGGTGCGCATCGAGGGCAAGGCCGTCCGCGTGGCGCCGGAAGTGTCCGACGCTTATTTCGCCAGCCGGCCCTACACCAGCCGCCTGGGCGCCTGGGCCAGCGAGCAGAGCAGCGAGATTTCCTCCAAGGCGGTGCTGGTGACGCGCGCCGCGATGTACGGCGCCCGCCACCCGATCAACGTGCCGCGCCCGCCGCATTGGGGCGGATACGCCGTGGTGCCGGACCGGGTGGAATTCTGGCAGGGCCGCCCCAGCCGGCTGCATGACCGCGTGCTGTACACGCTGCAGCAAGACGGCGGCTGGAGACTATCCCGCCTGGCCCCCTGAACGGGTTGCCGGACCGGTCTGGCCGGTCCGCCAGCCTCGCCATCGGCTCCCAGCCAGCCGCGTCGCATGACGACAGCCCTCGTCCTGCTTGCCAGAATCCATCATCAGACCATCCTCCACTGTCATATTTTTACCAATCACATACATCCATCGAAGCAAATTCACGATAATTGCTTAATTTCCATTTTTCTTCCCGTCAGCGTCCAAGCACATCCAGCCAAGCCAGGCAAACGATCCCGCTCAAGCAAGCTCCATCAACACCGATGCAACTGCTCTAAAGATCAGCTGAATCTTCAATCGAAAAATCCAATACCTAACTTATGCATTTGGGATTGAACGGGTCAGGATACTAGGCTTTATCCCGATCGCGCCATCCGCCTGGCAGGGCGATGGCCGATTGCCCTCCCCCAAAGGCTGCCGCCAAGATGCGGCCCGGACCTGCACAACCGGGTGGCAAACGATCAAGCGGAGCCATGCGCACGGCTGCGAAGACAAGCCGGCGATACCTACATGGCTCAAGCCGCATCGTTTCCTTTTCTCCTCGCGGAGAACGACAACCCGTCCGGCCACGTCCCGCGGCTCGTGGCCTCCAGCCATCCGCCGGAGGCATGTTGCGAGACGCACCCCGTCTCGTCTTGTCTACATTTGGAGTTTCGTAATGAGAAAACAGCAACTGATGCTGCGTGGTTTGGTCCTGTCCGCCCTGGCTGTCCTCAGCTCGGCGGCGATGGCTGCTGAGCGTATCGATCTGGAAAAAATGGCCAAGCAGCAAGCCAATAGCGCGTCTGCCTTCACCGGGGTCGGTCAGGCCGATCTGAAACCGCTGCGCAGCACCCAGTTCTCCACCGGCAAGGTGGTGACCCGCTACCAACAGTACTATCAAGGCGTGCCGGTATGGGGCGAAGCCGTGGTCGAGGAAAAGTCCGCCGCCGCGCTGAAGGCCGTCCCCGGCAAGCTGACCGGCCACTACATCGCCGGCATCCAGACCGACCTGGCCTCAGCCAAGCCGACGCTGAGCAGCGGCCAGATCCTGGCCCAGGCCAAGGCGCTGAAGGCCAATGGCAACCCCACCTACAACGAGAAAGCCGAACTGGTGGTGCGCCTGAACGAGCGCAACGTCGCCCAGTTGGTCTATCTGGTGTCCTTCGTCGTCGATAACGGCAAGGAGCCCAGCCGCCCCAGCTTCATCATCGACGCCAACAGCGGCCTGGTGCTGAAACAGTGGGAAGGCCTGAGCCATGCCGAAGCCAACGGCCCCGGCGGCAACGCCAAAACCGGCAAATACACCTACGGCAAGGACTACGGCCCGCTGATCGTCACCAGCGATTGCAAGATGGACAGCGGCAACGTGATCACCGTCAACCTGAACGGCGGCACCGGCAGCAGCACCACGCCGTACAAGTTCGCTTGCCCGACCAACACCTACAAGGCCATCAACGGCGCCTACTCGCCGCTGAACGACGCCCATTACTTCGGCAATGTGGTGTTCAATCTTTACCAGGACTGGTTCAATCTGCGCCCGATCAACCAGAAGCTGTACATGAAGGTGCATTACGGCCGCAATTATGAAAACGCGTTCTGGGATGGCCAGGCCATGCACTTCGGCGACGGCGCCAGTACCTTCTACCCGCTGGTTTCGCTGGACGTGTCTGCGCACGAAGTCAGCCACGGCTTCACCGAGCAGAACTCCGGCCTGGTCTACGACGGCCAGTCCGGCGGCATCAACGAGGCCTTCTCCGACATGGCCGGCGAAGCGGCCGAGTACTACATGAAGGGCAAGAACGACTTCCTGGTCGGCGCGGAGATCTTCAAGAAGAGCGGCGCGCTGCGCTACTTCGCCGATCCAACCAAGGACGGCGCCTCCATCGGCAACGCCAAGGACTACTACGACGGCCTGGACGTGCATTACTCCAGCGGCGTGTACAACAAGGCGTTCTACCTGATCGCCACCAGCGCCGGCTGGAACACGCGCAAGGCCTTTGAGGTGTTCACCGACGCCAACCGCCTGTACTGGACGGCCAACGCCACCTACAACAGCGCCGCTTGCGGCGTGGTCAAGGCGGCGGACGCGCGCGGTTACAACAGCGCGGACGTCACCAAGGCCTTCAGCGCCGTCGGCGTGACTTGCCAACCCTAAGACGCCGTCCCGGTCGCGGTCCCGCTCGCGGGGCCGCATCCGATAGCCTTGCCGGCGCCCTACGGCGCCGGCCTCCGCTCGGGAGTCCCACACATGTTGAAACTGCGTCAAACCGCGCTGCTGGTCCTATTGGGCCTGACCGGCGCCGCCCAGGCCCAACCGGTCTGGATTTCAGTAGGCGAGCAGGGCTACCAGCTGCTGCGCCAGCTGGATGGGCGGGCCCAAAGCCAGGAAAGCCGCACGCTGGCGGCAGACGGCCGCCTCGCCAAGGGAACGGCCGGCGAAACCGTGCATCTGCTCCAGGTGGACGAAGCGCTGTTGCCCAAGCTATCCGACGCCATCCATGACAAGCTGCGCCATTGCGGCGGCTACATCGTGCACAGCAGCCTGAAAGAAGCCCGCGCCGCGCTGAACGGCCCTGCCGCGCCGCTGGCCGCGCTGAAAGCGCCCAGCTACGCCATCGACAATCAGGCCACGGTGAACAAGCTGCTGCCGCAATTGCAGGACAGCAATGTGCTGGCTACCATCCAGTCCTTGTCCAGCTATCAGAACCGCTTCTACACCACCAGCCACGGCGTCAATGCGTCCAACTGGATCGCCAGCCAGTGGAAACAGCTGGCCGGCAACCGCGGCGACGTGACGGTGGAGCAGATCAGCCATGCCGGCTGGCCGCAAAAATCGGTGATACTGACCATCAAGGGCACGGACAATGCGGCGGAAACGGTGGTGCTGGGCGGCCATCTGGACTCCACCGTGGGCAATGGCACCGGCGAGAGCAGCCGCGCGCCGGGCGCCGACGACGACGCCTCCGGCGTGGCCAGCCTGACGGAAGTGGCGCGCGTGCTGCTGGCCGGCAATTACCAGCCGCGCCGCACCATCAAGTTCATGGCCTACGCGGCGGAGGAAGTGGGGTTGCGCGGCTCGGCTGATATCGCCAAGCGCTTCAAGCAGCAGCAAACCAAGGTGGTGGGCGCGCTGCAGCTGGACATGACCAATTACCAGGGCGACGAGCAGGACATCTTCCTGTTCACCGACTACACCAACGCGGCGCAGAATACATTCCTGGCCAATCTGGCCAAGGCCTATCTGCCCGATCTGAAAGTCGGCTACAGCCAATGCGGCTACGCTTGCTCCGACCACGCCTCCTGGACCGCGCAGGGCTATGCCGCCTCGTTCCCGTTCGAGTCCAGCTTCGACAACTCCAACCCCTACATCCACACCCGCAACGACACCCTGGCCAACTCAGACAGCCAGGCGCGCCATGCGCTGAAGTTCTCGCAATTGGCCCTGGCCTACGCCGTGGAGCTAGGCAGCGACGGCCCGGCCGCCCAGCGCTGAGTCTGCCCGGCCGCCGCGGCCTGCCCGCTGCGGCGGCTTCCCACGCGGCCCGGTCATGCCGGGCCGCGTTCCTGCTTTGCTCAGCCGGTGTTGCGCAGGCCGGCGGAAGTGCCGTTGATGGTCAGGTGGATGGCGTACAGCGTGTCCTCGTCGTCCGGCTCGGCGCGCAGCCGCGCGAGCAGGTCGGCCTGCAGCAGGCCCAGCGCATCGAGGAAGGGCAGACGCGTCTCCAGGCTGCGGCGCAGCGTCGGGTTGCTTTCCAGCAGCTGCGATTGGCCGGTGATGGCGAAGAAGGCGTCATGCGTCTTTTGCCACTCCGCCTCAATCAGGCCGAACAAGCGCGCCGCCAGTTCGCGGTCGGCCACCAGCTCGGAGAAGCGGCGGGCGATGCCCAGATCGGCCTTGGCCAGCACCTGTTCCATATTGGACAGCACCACCTGGAAGAACGGCGAGTGGCGATACAGATGCTGCAATTTGGCCAGCCCCGCGTCGCCGTGCTTCTGCACATAGGCAGCCACCGCCGAGCCGACGCCGAACCAGCCCGGCAGCATCAGCCGCGACTGCGACCACGAGAACACCCAGGGAATGGCGCGCAGGTCCGCGATGGACGACAGGCCCTTGCGCGAGGCTGGACGGCTGCCGATATTCAACCGGGCGATCGCCGTCACCGGCGTCGCTTCCAGAAAATACTGCATGAAGCCCGGCGACTCCACCAGCGCCCGGTAGGCGGAGAAGGCGCTGCTCGACAGCTCGTCGAACAAGGCCGCGTCGACCTCGCCGCCCGGCAAATGTCCCAGGCTGGCTTCCAGCGTCGCCGCCACCAGCGCTTCCAGATTGCGGCCGGCGATGGCCGGATCGGAATACTTGGCGGTGATCACCTCGCCCTGTTCGGTGATGCGGATGCGGCCGGCCACGCTGCCGGCCGGCTGGGCGACGATGGCCTCATAGGACGGGCCGCCGCCGCGCCCCACCGAGCCGCCGCGGCCGTGGAACAGCTGCAGCCGCACGCCGGCCTCGGAGAACACCTGCACCAGACGGGTTTCAGCCAGCCACAGCTGCCATTGGCTAGTCAGGTAACCGCCGTCCTTATTGCTGTCGGAATAGCCGAGCATCACTTCCTGCACCCGCTCGCGGCTGTCCAGCAACTGCTTGTACCACGGCAGGGCGAACAGCGCGCGCATCACGGTCTGGCTGTTTTCCAGGTCGGCGATGGTCTCGAACAGCGGCACCAGATTGACGCTGGCGCGCGGCGCGCCGCCGTCCAGACGGATCAGCCCGGCCTCCTTGCACAGCAAGGCCAGGGCCAGAATGTCGCTGACGCTGGCGCAATTGGAGATGATGCACTGGCCGATGGCCTCCACGCCGAACTCGCGCTGGATCGCCGCCGCTTCGCGGAAGATCGCCAGCTCCTTCTCGGCCTGCTCGCCGTAGCGCAGATACGGCGAGAACAGCAGGCGCGGCGTGGCCAGCTCGCGGCTCAGCACGCGCACGCGCGCCGCCTCGTCCAGCGCCTGGTATTCCTCCAGGCCGGCGCCGCTGAACAGCTCGGCCACCACCGCCTCGTGCACCGCCGCGTGCTGGCGCAGATCCAGCGGCATCAGGAAGAAGCCGAACACGTCCACGCTGCGGATCAGCCGCGACAGCCGCCCCTCGGCCAGCAGCGCGCTGCCATGGGCGCGCAGCGAGGCCGACAGCGCGGCCAGATCGCGCGCCAGATCGTGATGGTCGCGGTACGGCGCGCGCGCATCCCAGCGGCAGGCCAGCTCCACGCCGCGCTGCCGGGCGGTGCCGAGCAGCCGGCCCTGTATCGTCGCCAGCGCGCGGCGGTAGGGCTCCTCGGCGCGGCTGACCGCGCTGTCCGGCGAATCCGCCGCCAGCGCCATCACCTCGGCGCTGGCCTCCACCAGCCGCGACGACAAGGACAGCTCGCGGTACAGGCTTTTCAGCTCCTGCAGGTAATGCTCGAACGCCTGCTGCGACTGCCGCGTCACCGCATGGCGCAACAGGCTGGCATCGACATTCGGGTTGCCGTCGCGGTCGCCGCCTATCCAGCTGCCGACGCGGACAAAGGACGGCAGGCGGGCAGGCTCCTCCCACAGCAGGCCGATCTCACGCTCCAGGCGCTGGTACAAGGCCGGCAGGGCTTCGAAGAAAGCCAGCGGGTGGTAGGCGACGCCGTTGGTGATCTCGTCGCGCACCGTCATCTTGAAATGGCGGATCTCGGACGTCTGCCACAGCGCCAGGATCGCCCGCTTCAGTTTGGCTTCCAGTTCCTCGCGCTCATCCGGCGTCAGGTCCGCCGCGTTCAGTTTCGACAGGAAACGGCGCACCGCGCGATGGCCGTCCAGCACGCTCTGCCGCTGCACCTCAGTCGGATGCGCGGTCAGGATGGCGCCGACCTGGGCGTGGCTCAACAGTTGATGCAGCGAATGGAAGCTGACGCCATCCTGGCGCAGCTTGGCCAAGGCGCGGCCCAGGCTGCCCTGCTGCGGCGCGGAGCCGGCCAGCTGGTGGGCGCGGCGGCGGCGATTGTGGTGCAGGTCCTCGGCGATATTGAACAGCTGGGCATACAGGCCGCAGGCCCGCAATAGCGAGGCCGCCGCCTGCGGCGCCAGCTGCGGCAGCGGCTGGCTGCGCTCGTCGCCGCGGCGCAGCGCGATGGCCTGCACCGCGCCGGACACCAACGCGCCCTCCTGTTCGTTCACCACCTCCGCCAGCAACCGGTCCAGGCAGGCCAGGTCGGCCCGCAGCGGCAAATCCTTGTCTTGATCGTGCATATTATTGTCGTCCCTGTGTTTGACTCGTCAGGCATGGCCACGGACGGCCATGGCCATGCCTCGCCAGTCAAAATAAAACATTTATCATAAGCAGCTTCCGCGTCGTAGTGGTCAGACTACGCCAATTTGCGCAAGATGGCCTTGATCCTGCTGCGTCGCAACAACAGCGGAAACAAGCCCATGAGGGCCGCGTGGTAGAATTCGGCCCATCATCATCGCAAGCAATGGAACCCGGTTTCATGGACAAGATCGTCATCGCCAGCCGCGAAAGCCGGCTGGCCATGTGGCAGGCCGAGCACATCCAGGCCCGGCTGCAAGCGCTGTACCCGCATCTGACAGTGGAGATCCTCGGCATGACCACCCAGGGCGACCAGATTCTGGACAAGACGCTGTCCAAGATCGGCGGCAAGGGCCTGTTCGTCAAGGAACTGGAGCAGGCGCTGCTGGACGGCCGCGCCGATCTGGCGGTGCATTCGCTGAAGGACGTGCCGATGACGCTGCCGGCCGGCTTTGCGCTGGCGGCGGTGTGCGAGCGCGAAGATCCGCGCGACGCCTTCGTCTCCAACCGCTTCCACAACCTGTCCGAGCTGCCGGCCGGCAGCGTGGTCGGCACCTCCAGCCTGCGCCGCGAGGCTCAATTGCGCGCCCGCTTCCCGCAACTGACGGTGAAACCGCTGCGCGGCAATGTGCAGACCCGGCTGAAGAAACTCGACGACGGCGAGTTCGACGCCATCATCCTGGCCGCCGCCGGCCTCAAGCGCCTGGGCCTGGCAGAGCGCATCCAGAGCGAGCTCGCCCCGTCGGAAAGCCTGCCGGCCGCCGGCCAGGGCGCGCTGGGCATAGAAATCCGCGAGGACCGCGCCGATCTGATCGCGCTCTTGGCGCCGCTGAACCACGCCGAAAGCCGCGCCTGTACCGCCGCCGAGCGCGCGCTGGCCAAGGAGCTGGGCGGCAGCTGCCAAGTGCCGCTGGGCGCCTTCGCCACGCTGGCCGACGGCGCGCTGACCCTGGGCGGCCTGGTGGCGCATCCGGATGGCTCGGTAGTGCTGACCGCCAGCGCCAGCGCGCCGGCCGACTATGCCGAGGCGCTGGGCCGCGCGGTGGCGAAGAAGCTGATCGACGCCGGCGCGCGCCCGCTGATAGACGCGGTGCTGGCGGAATCGCGCTGAGGATTCAATGAAGCGCATCCTGGCCGCCCGCCCCTTGGCGCAATGCGCCGGCCTGCTGACCGCGCTGCGCGCCGAAGGCTGGCAGGCCGAGCACTTGCCGCTGATGGCAATCGAAGCGCTGCCGCAGGCGCTGGCAGCGCTGCCCGGCCAGGCGGCGCGCGCCGATGCGCTGTTTTGGGTCAGTCCCAGCGCCATCGATATCGCCTGGCCGGCGCTGGCCGGCATGGACCTCGCCGCCAAGCGGCTGGCCTGCGTCGGCGCGAGCAGCGCCAGGCGTCTGGCCGCGCTGTCCGGCCAGCCTGTGCTGCATCCGACCGCAGGCAGCGACAGCGAAACGCTGCTGGCCATGCCGCAACTGGCCGATGTCGCAGGCCAGAACTGGCTGATCGTGCGCGGGCAGGGCGGCCGCGCGCTGCTGGCCGACGCGCTGGCGCAGCGGGGCGCCACGACGACCTTCGCCGAAATCTACCGCCGCGTCGACGGCGCGCCGGACTGGGCGGCTTTCGACGCCGCGCCGCCCGATGCCGTCATCATCACTTCCAGCGAAATGGTAGAGCAATTGTTCCGACTGGCTGGTCCGAGCCGGACCGGGGCGCTACAATGCCTGCTGTACTGCGTGCCGCATCCGCGCATTGCCGAGCGCCTGGCCGCCTTCGGCGCGGCACGCGTCGTGACAACCCGGGCCGACGACGCCGTAATGGTCGCCGGCCTAAAAGAATGGTTCCGTCGTCACCCATGAGCGAATCCCAGATCCACGAAGCCATCCCGGCCCAGCCGCCCGCAGCCCGCAAGCGCCCCAATCTCGCCATCCTGGTGGCGATCATCGCGCTGGGCGTCTCCGGCTGGCAGTTCTACACCACTCAGCAGCAGCTGGACTCGATGCGCCAGGAGCTGGCGCGCCGGCTGGCCGAAGGCAGCGGCGCCGGCAAAGAGCAGCGCGCCATTGCCGAACAGGCGCTGCTGGCGGCCCGCGCCACCGATGGCAAGCTGGCGCTGGTGGAGGCCCGCGTCAACGAGGCGGCCGGCCAGTACGCCACGCTGAACGGCATGTACCAGGAGCTGACCAAGAACCGCACCGACTGGCTGCTGTCCGAACTCGAGCACACGCTGGCCATCGCCAGCCAGCAGCTGCAGCTCGCCGGCAATGTCAGCTCGGCGGTCTCGGCGCTGGAAATGGTCGACGCGCGGCTGTCCAAGTTCGACCGGCCGCAGCTGATCGGCGTGAAGAAAGCCGTGGCCTCGGACCTGGAAAAACTGAAGGCGCTGCCCTATCTCGACACCGTCGGCCTCACCGTCAAGCTGGACCGGCTGATGCTGAGCGTCGATTCGCTGCCGCTGGCCGTGGACGCCCATCGCCTGGGCGGCGCGCAAGCGGGCAAGCCCGCGCAGCCGCCGGCGGGCGCGCCGTGGTGGGAGCGGCTCAGCGCCGAAATCAGCGGCAGCCTGGGCGAGCTGGTGCACATCCGCCGCATGGACAAGCCGGAGGCGCTGCTGCTGTCCCCGGAGCAGGCCTTCTTCCTGCGCGAAAACCTGAAGATGAGGCTGCTGGACGCCCGGCTGGCGCTGCTGCAGCGCGACGGCAAGACCTACGCCGCCGACATCGCCGCCGCGCGCAGCTACGTGCAGCGCTACTTCGACCGCGACGCCGCGGCCGCCGCCCAATGGCTGGCCACGCTGTCCGAACTGGAAGGCGCGCCCTTGGACATCAGCTTGCCGGACATGAGCGCCAGCCTGAAGGCGGTGCGCGATGCCCAAGGCAACAGCGGGGAGTAAGCGGTGAGATTCGCTCTATGGATTACCGGCCTGTTCGCGTTGGCCGTGCTGGTGGGGCTGGCCTCCACCCTGAATACCGGCTACGCCATCCTGTTTCTGCCGCCGTACCGGATGGAAGTGTCGTTCAACCTGATGATTGTGCTGGTGGTGGGGCTGATCGTCGCCACCCATCTGCTGCTGCGGCTGCTGGCGCTGGCCACCGACCTGCCGCGCCAGGTGCAGCGCTTCCAGCGCCAGAAGAAGCTGAAGGCCGCCCGCCACGCGCTGCGCGAAGCCGGCATCGCCTTCTTCGAAGGCCGCTTCCAGAAGGCCGAGCGCGAAGCCGCCAAGTCGCTGGATGACGAATACGCCCCGGAAAACCGCGCGCTGGCGCTGCTGATCGCCGCCCGCGCCGCCGGCTACGCCGGCGCCGCCGACAAGCGCGACGGCTACCTCAACCAGCTCGACCAATTGCCGGAGCGGCTGCAGCTGGCGCGCCACATGCTGGACGCCGAGCTGCGGCTGGAAGAAAAAGACGCCCTGGGCGCGCTGACCGCCATCGAGCGCGCGCGCGCGCTGTCGCCGAATCTGACCAACGCGCTGAAGCTGGAGCTGAAGGTGCGCCTGCTGCAAAAGCAGCCAGAGGCCATCCTTACGCTGACCGAGAAGCTGCTGAAGGCCGACGCGCTGGAGCCGGAACAGGCGCGCCGCTACCGGCTGGCGGCCTACCAGCAGCAGCTGGCCGGCCTGTTGTCCGAGCGCGAAGTCCGCGACTGGCTGCGCCGCATCCCGGAGGCCGAGCGCGGCAATCCGCAGCTGCAGCAACAGATCGTCGCCCATCTGATCCGCCTGCAACAGTACGACTACGCGGCGACACTGCTGTCCGAGGCGCTGGCCGGCGACGACATGGAGCTGCCGGAACTGGCGCGCGAACTGGGCCAATTGGCCGTCCATCTGAGCGTGGACAAGCGGCTGGCGCTGTTGAAGGAGGCCGACAACTGGCTGAAACAGCGTCCGCGCGACCATTGGCTGTTGCTGGCGCTGGGCCGTCTGGCACAGGCGCAGCAGTTGTGGGGCAAGGCGCAGAACTATCTGGAAGCCAGCGTCTCCATCCAGCCGACGCTATGCGCGCACGCCGAACTGGCCAAGCTGTTCGAGGCCACCGGCAAGGAAGAGCAATCGCAGCTGCATTACCAGAAGAGCCTGGAGCTGGCTTTGAGCCAGGGCTGCTGATCGCCCGCCGGCCCTCCCCGCGCCGCCCGCCGTTACCGGCCGGCGGCGTTTTCATTTGCGCGGCGGACAAAAAAAATCGGGCTCCGCAAGGAGCCCGTGCATGCCAACGTGGACTGGCAGACCAATCATACGAGAGCGCAGGGCGCATCATTGTCCGACAATGATGATGCCTGGCAGGCAAAGCTGTGCCAGAATCAAGCAATATGCATGGCTGCTCGTCCAGCTATGCATTCAGGTTGCCGTGCCAGTCGCCGCGACCTGCGGCGACAACTGCGCAGAATACGCGGTGCCGCCGTTTCGCACAAAGCAGTTAATCTCATGAAAACTATGAAGAAAAGGCATGTAACAGCATGAAGCTGCCTCCGCTGAATGCCCTGCGCGTATTCGTCGTCGCCGCCGAACATTTGTCGTTCACCCGCGCGGCCGCCGCGCTGAGCCTGACCCAGGGCGCCATCAGCCGCCATGTGCAGACGCTGGAAGAGTACTACGGCGCCACACTGTTCACCCGCCAGGCCCGCGGGCTGGCGCTGACCGCCGAGGGCGAGGCGCTGTTGAAGCCGGCGCGCGAAGCTTTCCAACTGCTCAACGAGGCCAGCGAGGCCTTGCGCCTACGCCAGAGCGACCTCCGGGTACGCATGCCGCCGACGCCGGCCATGCGCTGGGTGCTGCCCAATCTGGCGGATTTCCAGGCCCGCCATCCGGAGTACACCCTGCACCTGCTGACGCAGCTGATCCACAACAAGCCGTTCAACCGCGCTGAATACGATCTGGCCGTGGTCGGCCTGTCCAGCCCGGAAGCCGCGCCGGATCTCAGGTTGGAATGCATCTGCCGCGAGAAGCTGATCCCGGTATGCGCGCCTGGCCTGTTGGCCGGCAAGCACCCGCTGCACACCCCGGACGATCTGAAGCACCACACCCTGCTGCATCCGTGGCGCGACCAGAACACCTGGAAACGCTGGCTGAAGCTGGCCGGCGTGAACGGCGTCAATCCGGAGAGCGGGGTCACTTTCGACGCGCTGGAATACGCGCTGCACGCCGCCGTGGCCGGCATGGGGGTAACGCTGGCCCAGGCTTCGATGGTGACGCAGGATCTGGACAGCGGCAGGCTGGTGATTCCGTTCGATACCGTGCTGGAAACCGAGTGGGCCTACTATCTGGTCTATCCGCATGAACTGGCCGAGCTGCCCAAGGTGCGCGCCTTCCGCGACTGGCTGGTCGGCACCGTGGCCCTGAGCGAGGAGGCTAGCTGGCTGACGCGCCAGGGCTACTGAAGCCGCCGCAATATCTGTTAACCACCTGAGTTTGGACAGCTCCGCCGGCTGTCGCCAAAATAGTTGATATAGCAACTATTGCCGTATCAATGATGAATTCTCCCGATTTTTCCCACACGCTCGCCACCGCGCTGGATTTCCGCCAACGCCTGCTGGCCATGCTGGGTCTGTGCTGCGTGCTGATCATGGTGGCGCTGGACCAGACCGTGGTCGGCACCGCCATGCCGACGGTGGTGGCCGATCTGCGCGGCTTTTCGCTGTACGCCTGGGTCGGCACGTCCTATCTGCTGACCTCCGTCATCACCGTGCCGATTTTCGGCAAGCTGGGCGACGACCATGGGCGCAAGCCGTTTGTGCTGACCGCCATCGTGCTGTTCACCGCCGCCTCCATGCTGTGCGGCCTGGCGCAGAACATGCCGCAGCTGGTGCTGGCGCGCGCGCTGCAGGGCGTGGGCGGCGGCATGCTGGTGGCCACCACTTTCGCTTGCGTGCCGGACCTGTTCCCGCATACCGCCGAGCGGCTGCGCTGGCAGGTGATGCTGTCCGCCGCCTTTGGCCTGGCCAACGCCATCGGCCCCTCGCTGGGCGGCTTCCTGACCGAATACTTCGGCTGGCGCTGGGTGTTCTTCGTCAACCTGCCTGTCGGCGTGGTCAGCCTGTGGTTCGTCTGGCGCTTCCTGCCGGTGATCCGCCACTCGGCGCGGCCGCCGTCGCGGCTGGATTGGCAAGGCGCGGCGCTGATCGCGCTGTTCCTCGGCTCGCTGCAGCTGGCGGTGGAGTGGCTGCCGCAGCACAAGCCGCCGCTGCTGCTGGGCGGACTGGCCGTGCTCAGCCTGAGCGCGCTGCTGACCCTGGTCTGGTGGGAAAAGCGCAGCCCCAACCCGCTGCTGCCGCCCAGCATGCTGTCGCACCGCGGGCTGGCGCCGCTGTTCGGCCTGTCGCTGCTGATGGGCTTCGGCATGTTCGCCGTGATGTACTATGCGCCGCTGATGCTCCAGGCCGGTTTCGGCCTGTCGCCGAACCAGGCCGGCCTGCTGGTGACGCCGCTGGTGGTGTTCATCACCATAGGCAGCATGCTGAACGGCCGCATCGTGCAGCGCTTGCGCCATCCGACCCGGCTGCTGGCCCTGGGTCTGCTGATGTTCGCGTTGACCGCCGCGCTGCTGAGCCGGGTCGGTCCCGCCACCGCGCATGGCCTGATCATTGCCAACATGATGATGGGCGGCCTGGGCCTGGGCCTGCTGATGCCCAACCTGACCATTTTCGTGCAGCAGCTGGCGCCGTGGCAGCAGCTGGGGGTTGCCACCGCCATGCTGCAATCGACGCGGATGATAGGCGGCATGCTGGGCACCGCCTTGATGGGCGTGGTGGTCAGCCATCAGTTCCAACAACGGGTCGGCGCGATGCTGACGACCCGCCAGCAAGCCCAATGGCTGCACTGGCTGGCCGATCCGCAAACCCTGCTCAACCCGGACATCCTGGCGCAGTTCCGCCAGGCGGCAGCCGCGGCGCAGCCGGACGCGCTGTTGGCCGCCACGCGACTGCTGCTGGTGGACGCCATCCATTTCAGCCAGTGGCTGGTGGCGGTGATTCTGTTGCTGGGCCTGTGGCTGGCGCGCAAGGTGCCGCCGGTCGAGCTGAGCCACGCCATGCCGCCTCAGGATCCTTTACATGACTGACAGCCAACCGAATCTGCTGCAGCAACTGAGCCGCAGCAGCCGCGCCATGTACGGTGCCTTCGAAAGCCTGGTGGGCGAGGCGCTGCCGCGCTGGCGCATCCTGAAGGCGCTGGAGGAGCTGCGCACCGTCAGCCAAAAGCAGCTGGCCGGGCACTTGCAGATGGACCCGGGCGCGCTGACCCGGCAATTGAAACTGCTGGAGGCGGAAGGCCTGGTGCGGCGCGACACCGACCCGGCCGACAACCGCCAGACCCTGGTCTCGCTGGACCAAGACGGCCTGGCCTTGCTGACGGCGGCGGCGCCGCACCGCCAGGAGTTCTTCCGCCAGGCGCTGGCGGACATCGATCCCGCTCAGCTGGATATCGCCATGCAGGTGCTGCGGCAGCTGGAGGAGCGCTTCCGCCGCATGAGCGGGCGCTAGGGACGCGATCCACTCACCAAACGTCAACAGCCCCTAGGCGTCATCGGCGGCCCGTTGATCCTGCCCGGCCACGATGATGCGATTGCGGCCCAGCTGCTTGGCGCGATACAGCTCGCGGTCGGCAGCCTCGATCAACTGCCGGCTGTCCGCCACATCGCGCGGCAGCACGCAGGCGCCGCCTATGCTGATGGTGACATACGGCGCCACCGTCGATTCGGCATGCGGCAGCTGCAGTTCGCGCACCGCCTCCAGCACCGCCTCGCCGACGTAGATGACGCCATCCTCCGCGGTGTCCGGCAGCAGGCAGATGATCTCCTCGCCGCCATAGCGCGCCACCAGGTCCTGCGGCCGCCGCACGCTGCTGCGTATCGCCTGCGCCACCTCGCGCAGGCAGTAGTCGCCGCTGACATGGCCGTAATGGTCGTTGTACAGCTTGAAGAAATCGATATCGATCATCAGCATGCCCAGCGACGCGCCCAGCCGCCGCGCCCGCCGCCATTCGCCGTCCAGGCTTTCCTCGAAGCAGCGGCGGTTGGCGATGCCGGTGACCGGGTCCCCCCGCGACAAGGCCAGCACTTCGGCATGCGATTGCTCCAGCGCCAGCGTGCGGATGCGCACCTGCTGCTCCAGCCGCTCCTGCTGCTGGCTCAATTCGGCCTTGATCTTGCGCTGCTCCGACATCAATGCGCTGACCCCCAGCGACACCAGCGTCAAGATGCCGATATAGGTTTGCAGAATCACCAGCGTGCTGTAGGCGGAATAGCCCAGGTAGGGCCCGCCGCCATGGCGGGTGCCCCACAGCGCCAGCCACATGATCAGCAGCAACGCCATCAGCACTTCGCGGGTGGTGAAGCGAAATGCCGCCCAGGCCACCAAGGGCAGCACCAGCATGTCCAGCGGATAGGTGGTGTCCACCGTCGGGTGCCACCAGACGAAAAGGCTGGCGGTCAACAAGGTCACCATGCCGAAATAGGCCAGCATTTCGTACCACACATCGCGGCTTTGCCGCGGCCAACCCTGGTGATAGAAGTTCAGGAACAGGCTGCCGAACAGCAAGGTGCCGCATCCGTTGCACAGCCACCACAGGCACAGCCGCGACACCAGCGCCTTCTGCGGCAGCAGATGGGAAAAATAGAGGGAAGCGGTGCCGATCAGGCTGCCCAGCAGCGTCATCACCACGATGATCACATTGAAGGCGATGCATTGGCCGAAACTGTCCAGCGGATTGCGCCGGCCGAAATAGCGCCGCATCAGCCAGGCGCCCAGCAAGGTCTGCGCCAATACGCCCGCGGCCACGCCCAACGCCGGCGGCAGCCAATTCATGCCGTCCAGCGTCGTCCGCCAGCGCCAAGCCTCGCTGGCCAGCGCGCCGAGCAGCACGCCCGGCCACACCCGCCAGCCCAGCAGTATCATCGCCGCCAGCGCCAAGCCTGGCTGCGGCCAGACCACGCTGTCCATGCCCTGTTCCAGCAACAGCAATTGGTCTCCCAACCAGGATGCCAGCCAATATCCCGCTGCGACCAAAGCCATGGCCAGCCAATCCGGCAAGGCCGGGGAGCTTGTAGCAATGCCGCGCATGAATCTCCCTTTACGAACAGACCGCAAGACGGTCCCGCAGATGACGGCCGATTGGTATGGTTTCCGCTATGCCTGGCGGCGCATCTAATGTCATCGTAGTTGGCGAATCCGCGCCTCGCAGCATGCGGCCAAGCGATGGACGAAAAAAAACCGAAGCGTCGCTTCGGTTTTTGGATAGGCCAGGGTCTGGCGCTTACATCTTGACGCCCAGTTCGCGCAGGCGCTCGTCCAGATAGCTGCCGGCGGTGTGGCGGTCGGACAGCACCACCTCCGGACGCGGGTGCAGGAACAGCGGCAGCGAGACGCGGCTCTTCTGCGCGCCTTCACCGCTGGGATTGACCACGCGGTGCTGGGTGGACGGGTAGTAGCCGGCGGACGCCTCCTGCAGCATGTCGCCTATGTTCACCACCAGGGTACCGAAGTCGCAGGGCACGTCGATCCAGTCGCCGCGCTTGTCCTGCACTTGCAGGCCCGGCTCGTTGGCGGCCGGCAGGATGGTCAGCAGATTGATGTCGCCGTGAGCGGCGGCGCGCAGCGAGCCGGCCGGCTCCTGGCCGGTCAGCGGCGGGTAACGCAGCACGCGCAGCAGCGTCTGCTGGCTGCCTGCTATCATGTGCGACAGCGGCTCGCGGTAGTTGGCGGCGATGTCGGACGGGGTGTATTGCTGTACCCAGGACAGCAGCTCCTGCGCCAGCTGGTTGGCGATGCCGTAGTAGCGGTCGGCGTCGGCCTTCAAGGCCGGCGGCACGCGGCCCCACGGATAGATGTGGAAATATTCCTTGATGTCCTTGAGCGTGGCGCCCTTGGCGGTTTCCGACACCTCCGGCGAGAACCAGCCGTCCTGCTTCTCCACCGAGAAAGCGTAGTCGAACTTCTCTTCGCTGTTGAAAAAGTCCAGCCAGTCGGCGTAGATCTTCTCCACCAGGTCTTGCGGGATGGGATGGTTGGTCAGCACGCCGAAGCCGGTTTCGTGCAGGGAACGGGTGAACTGCTCCGCGGCGTCCGGGGCGCGGTAATCGACAACTCTGACGTTCATGGGGTGGTTTTCCTGATGAACCCGGCGCCGCCATGCAATATCGGGGCGGATCGCCGGCCGCGCGCATTGTAGCGGCTAAGCTACAGCCCGCCAAGCCGTTGGCATCGAGACTGTTGGAAAACCACCAAGAACCGGCGACCTTGCCGGACAAGCCCGCCAGGGCCGATCCGCCGCGAACGGGTCGGAGCAGGGCGGTCAACGGAATGGTCCGCGCGGCGGCAGGGCGGCGCAGCCCGCTGTACTTTCATTACAGGCCGGGGCGGCTCCGGGGAAAGGCCTAGGGGCTGTCGACGTTTGGTGAGCGGTCGCGCCGGGATGCGTTTTGCGACGAATCGAGGCGTTTCGCGCGCCGCATAGTCATTCTCTGCCAGCGCGAAACAACGAAGAGTCGGCGCGAAAGGCACCCGGCCCTGTGGGTTTGGCGTAGCTCAAACGCGATCCACTCACCAAACGTCAACAGCCCCTAGACCCGCTGGTCCATGTCCAGCGCCGGGGTGCCGGGACAGGCTTGCGCCACCACCCGCGCCGGCACGCCGGCCACCGTGGCGTGCGGCGGCACGTCCTCCAGCACCACGCTGCCGGCTCCCACCTTGGCGCACTCGCCGACGCGGATATTGCCGAGCACCGCCGAGCCGGCGCCCAGCATCACGCCGTCGCCTATCTTCGGATGGCGGTCGCCGCGCTCCTTGCCGGAGCCGCCCAGCGTCACGCCGTGCAGGATGGACACATTGTTGCCGATGACGGCGGTCTCGCCGACCACCAGGCCGGTGCCATGGTCCAGCATCACGCCTTCGCCGATGCGCGCCGCCGGATGGATGTCGGCGCCGGTCACTTCGGAAATGCGGTTCTGCAAAAACAGCGCCAGCGTGGTGCGGCCCTGCTGCCATAGCCAATGCGTGATGCGCTGGCTCTGGATGGCGTGGAAGCCCTTGAAATACAACAGCGGCGTCGAATAGCGGTCGCACGCCGGGTCGCGCTCGTAACAGGCGCGGATGTCGGCGCGCATCGCCGCGCTGATGGCCGGATCGGCCTGGAAGGCTTCGCGGAACAGTTCGAGCAGCGCGCGCGGGTCCATCACCGGACTGGCGAGCTTGCTGGAAAGATGGAAGGCCAGCACGTCTTCCAGCGTGGCGTGGCGCAATACGGTCATGTGCAGAAAACTGGCCAGCAACGGCTCGCTGTCCACCGCAGTCAGCGTTTCGTCGCGGATGGCCGACCATAGCGGATCAAGCGGGGAGGCACTCATCGGGTACTCCAGTGACATCTAGTCAAATAGTGTAGCGTGCCACAGTCCGCGCCAACAGACAAAAACGCCGCGCCGTCAGAATTCACCGGCAGCCGCGACTAAACTCAAACTAGGGGCTGTTGACGTTTGGAGAGCGGTCGCGCCGGGATGCGTTTTGCGACGAATCGAGGCGTTTCGCGCGCCGCA
>NZ_JAUCGU010000023.1:0-68658 GCF_059916625.1 Chromobacterium sp. CCUG 76385 | reverse complement strand
TGCGGCGCGCGAAACGCCTCGATTCGTCGCAAAACGCATCCCGGCGCGACCGCTCACCAAACGTCAACAGCCCCTAGACGCCGCAGCGTGCCCGGGCGCTACCACCACCAGAACATGAAGCCCCAGGCGCAGTCCACCAGCGCCAGCGCGCCGCAGAACGGCAGCAAGGCCAGATAGCGGGCAGGGCGGCCGCCCCAGCGCGCCAGGATGCCGCCGGCCAGGCGCAAGGCCCACAGATTGGCGCCCGCCAGCAGCGCCAGGCGCGCGTCGTTGACCCAGTGCATGCCATAGCCTTCGGCCTTCAGCAGCGTCACCGTCAAGGCCGACAAGCCGAGGAAGACGCCGCAGCCGGCCAGCGGGATCAATGCCTGCGCCAGATGGTGCAGACGCTGGGTCTGCCAGCGCCCGGCCATCCAAATCGCCAAAGCAAGCGACAACAGGATGCCGCTGCCCAGCGCCAGCGCGGTGGCGGCCACATAGGCGATCAAGGACGCGCCATCCAGCCAGGAGAACACGTCGTTGTGCATCGGGTAGTGGGTGAGCAGCCACCATGGCGCATCGGTGTCCAGCGGCCACATGATGTCATGGTCCACCAGCCATTCCGCCGCGGTCTGCTTGAGCCAGACGAACCATGGGCTGACGGTCCAGTGGAAGGCGCCCATCGCCACGCCCAGCAGGCCATA
This sequence comes from Chromobacterium sp. CCUG 76385, assembly GCF_059916625.1. Taxonomy (NCBI): domain Bacteria; kingdom Pseudomonadati; phylum Pseudomonadota; class Betaproteobacteria; order Neisseriales; family Chromobacteriaceae; genus Chromobacterium; species Chromobacterium sp. CCUG 76385. The sequence goes on along the minus strand of NZ_JAUCGU010000023.1, from coordinate 67,975 downwards.
GACGATCAGGGCGGTCTGCCAGCCGTCGGCCTCTTTTTCCGCCACCCGCACCACTTCTTCGCTCATGGGTCGCGAGGCCAGGGTGATGGCGGAGCGGTGATCGCTGCAGCGGCCGCACATATGGCAGCCGCTGCCGCCCTGCATGTGGCGCAGCGGCTGCAATGGGGCGCAATCGACGCTGGCGACGCGCTGTCGCTGGTCTTGAGAGCGCTTCCAGGCGGCTTCGTCCACGCGGTAGTGCATGGGCGCCAGCTTGGACAAGAGGCCGAACACGCCGTTGACCGGGCACAGATGGCGGCACCATGCGCGCTTGCCGCGGGTGTAGATGAAGCCGACGATGACCGCCGCCACCGTGGAGCCGCCCAGCACCAAGAGGGCGGCTTTAGGGTATTGGTAGACGCTGACCAGTTGGCCGTAGACCGTGGTCAGCACGAAGGCGACGAAAGGCCAGCCGCCCCAGCGCATCCAGCGCGGAATCGGCCGTCCCATGCCCTTGCGCGCCGCCCATTCCGACAGCGCGCCCTCCGGGCACAGCACGCCGCACCACAGCCGGCCGAACAGCACCATGGACAGCAGCACAAAAGGCCACCAGATGCCCCAGAACACGAACTGGGCGAAGATGGTCAGGTTGTTCCACATCCGCGCCGCGTCGTCAGGCAAGTCCAGGCAGGCGGGGACGATCAGCAAAAAACCGTAGACCAGCACCACTGCCCATTGCAGCTTGCGCAGCAGGCCGCCATGGTCGCGCAGCCAGTTCCCCGTGAGCGCCAGCAGGCCGCGCGGCTGCCGCTCGGGGGGACAGGAAGCGCCGCCGGACGGGGCGGCGACGATGGGGATCACCCGTTGCGGTGGGCGTTGCGGGCTGCCGGCTTTCATGCGGCGGCCTGGCGACGATTGCGCCACTGGAACAGCGCCCAGATGCCGGCCCAGAACAGCGCGTAGGCGATCAGGCTCATCAGCGCCGGTTGCGCGCGGTAGCCGGTCAGCGAGGCCATCAGCCCGCCAAACGGACTCGTATCGTCCAGCAGCGCCGAGCTGTCCCACACCGGGTCCACCAGCGTCGGCAGCACGTCCATCGAGATCAGCTTTTCCACGCCGTTGAGGAACAGCGAGGCGCCCAGCAGCAGCAGCATGACTTCGGTGACGCGGAAGAACAGCCGCCACGACAGCACCTTGCCGCCCAGTTGCAGCAGATAGAAAGTCAGCAGCGCCAGCGCCAGGCCGATCAGCCCGGCCAGGCCCAGCTTGGCCAGCTCCATGCCCTGGGCTTCGGCCAGCGAGCCGTACAGGAACACCACCGTTTCACTGCCTTCGCGGGCGATGGCCAGCGCGGACAGGATGGTCACGCCCCACCAGTTGTTGCTGGCTGCCTTTTCCGACAGGCCGCTTTCCAGCTCTTTCTTCAGCGTGCGGCCGTGCTCGCGCATCCACAGCACCATCTGCACGATCAGCGCCGAGGCGATGAACACCATGCCGGTCTGGAAGTAATCCTGCGCCCCGGCCATCAGCGTGCCGGCGGCGAACAGCGCCACGGCCAGCGCCACCGCGATGACCAGGCCCAGCGCCACGCCGCCCCACAGATACGGCTTGCCGGCGCGGCCGGCCGCGTTATGGTTCATCCAGGCATTCAGGATGCCCACCACCAGCAGCGCCTCGACGCTTTCGCGCCAGACGATGAAGAGTACCTGTCCCATTGCTTGTTCCTTGTCTTACTTGGCGACGATCACGCCCTGGCCGGTTTTGGGGTGGAAATCGTCAAAGAATTTGTACTCGCCCGGAGACAGCGGCTGGAACACCAGAAACGATTCCGCACCGGGGCCCAGCACTTTTTCCTTGCGCAGCGTGATGCTTTCGAACTCCGCCGGCGTTTTGCCGACATTCATCACTTCGATCTTGAACTTCTTGCCGGCCGGCACCACCAAGCGGGCGGGGATCAGCTGGCCGTCCTTCATTTGCAGCTTGTAAACCGGCATCTCGTCGGCAAGGACGGGGGCGGCAAGCAGGGTGGCCACCAGGGCGGCGGCGATCAGGCGCAGAGTGGTCATCGGTTCATCATTCCGGAATGAGAAACAGCGCGGATCGAGTGTCCGCGCCGTCTGGTGTCGAAATCGGGCATTTTGCAGGAGGTGCCCGCGCTGCGGCTTAGTAGCCGCCCTTCTTGCCGATGCCGGCGTAGGTGAACTCATAGTTCACGTCAAACGGCTTGAACCACGGGCCCACGCCGGTTTCCTTGTCGGTATGGCGGCCGAAGTGGGCGTGCTCATTGGCCGACGGCGGCATGATGGTGTACTTCAGCTTGTACTTGCCGGGACCTTGCAGCTTGACGTTGTCGCCGTAGTGCGGGCCGTCGTTGGCCACCATCGGCATCAGCTCGCCCTTCTGGGTCTTGCCGCCCACCTTGGTCAGTTCGTACTTGACCACCAGATACGGCATCCAGGCGCCTTCTTCGAAGCCGTTCGGGTTGTTCTTGATGGCGTGGATGTCGGCTTCCAGGTGGATGTCGGACGCTTCCGGCTTCAGCATCATGCCTTCCGGTTCCATCTTGGTCGGCTGCAGGTAGACGGCGCCGATCTCCATGCCGTTCTTCAGAGCCGGCTTGCCGATCGGGTATTCCTTGGCCATGGCGGCGAAGGAGGCGGACAGGGCGACGCTGGCGATGGCCAGCTGGCAGACAAAGCGACGCATTATTTTTCCCTTATGGTTTTCGCCTGGCGGGCAGGACGTAGAAGAGTATGATAATGCTAGTAATTATCGTTTGCAAACCAGCGCATGCTTAATGCGAGCGATTGCGCAATCTCATGTGCATGTTTTTGCACCAGGCAATGGCGGCACGCATCACTGCCGCCATTGGGCTTTATCCGTTCAGGCGCAGGCGCTGCAGCTGGGCCAGGCTCTCGTCCAGGATCAGCAGCTGCAGCATCTGTTCCGCCAGATGGCCGGCGCCGTGGCGATAGGCCTGGGCGAAGGCGTCCACCGCCTTGGCGTTCAGCTGGCCGTCGGTGGCGGCGGCCAGCCGCGCGCCCAAGCCGTCGAAACGCGGCGCCAGGCTGGTTTGCAGCCAGCCGGACAAGGGCGGGTTGAAGCCGCGCTTCTTGCGCTGGAAGAAATCGGCCGGCAACGCCGGATGGATGGCGCGGCGGAAGATCAGCTTGGCCGGCTGGGTGTAGCGCTCGGCGGAGGAGGTGGCCAGCAGCCGTTGGTAGAAATGGTGGTCCAGCAGCGGCGCGCGGCCTTCCAGGCCATGCGCCATGGTGCATAGATCGGACTTCTGCAGGATGTAGTCCGGCAGGTAATTGGCGAAGTCCAGTTCCAATAGCTGGTGCAGGCCGGGCTGGCCGTCTTTCGGTTCTGGGCCGATGTCGTCCGGCGCGCGCCAATGGCACAGTTTTTCCAGCGGGCGGCCGCCTTGCAGAAAGCTGCGCTGGCCCGGCGTGAAGCCGGAGAAGCGCAGCGAGTAGGCGCTTTGCCAGTCCATGGCCAGTTCGGTGGCCAGCTTGCCGCGCTTGCTGTCCAGTTGCGGTTTGATCGGCAGCGGCAGGCGGATATTGCGCCGCCAGCGGGTGCGCAGATGCTTGCCCATGCGTTTGTAGCCGGCCAGCAGTTCGTCGCCGCCGTCGCCCACCAGCACCACCTTGACATACTGGGTCACTTCGCGCGCCAGATACCAGGTGGGGAAGCTGGACGGATCGGCGAAGGGTTGGTCCAGGTCGGCGACGATGCGCTCGAAATCGGCGGCCAGATTGTCCGGCATGGTGACCTTGACGTTGGGCAGGCCCATGCGCCGCGCGGAGTCCGCCGCATCGCCGGATTCGTCCAGGCTGGAGCCGGGGAAGGCGGCGGTGAAGCTGGAGAATTGCGTCAGCTGCTGGGTGGCGAGCCGGCTGGCGATCACGGTGGAGTCGATGCCGCCGGACAGCAACACGCCCAGCGGGCGGTCGGCCACGGTGCGCATCGCCACCGCGCGGTCCAGCTCCTGCAGCCAGTCGCCGCTCTCCGCCTTGGGCTGCCAGTAGCGCTGCTTGCTCAATTGGCGGGTGTTCAGGTCGAACTCCAGCCGGTAGCCGTTTTCCAGCCTGTTGATATGGCTGAACAGCGTGGCCGGGGACGGGATGTAGCGGTGGGCCAGATAGGCGTCTATCGCCGCCGGGCTGAAGCCGCGCTTGTCCGCAGGCAGGAAGGGCAGCACCGCGCGCACCAGCGAGCCGAAGGCGAAGTTGCCGTCCGCCAGCGAGTAGACCAAGGGCTTCTCGCCCATGCGGTCGCGCGCCAGATGCAACTTGCCGCTGCGCTGGTCCAGAATGGCGAAGGCGAACATGCCGCGCAGCCTGTCCAGCAGGCCTTCTATGCCCCAGGCCAGATAGCCGCGCAGGATGAATTCGGTGTCGGCATGGGTGCGGAACACCGCGCCGCCGGCTTCCAGCTCGGCCTTGCCGGCTTCCAGCTCGGCCTTGCCGGCTTCCCAGTCATACACCTCGCCGTTGTAGCAAATCCACACCTGGCCGTCGTCGCTGGCCATGGGCTGATTGGCTACCGGGCGCGGATCGATGATGGCCAGGCGGGCGTGCAGCATCGCATTGTGGATGGCGTCGTCGGCGGCCGGGTTCAGCGCCGCGTCCAGCAGCAGCCGGCTGGCATCGTCCGGGCCGCGGCGATGCAGCTCGTCCAGCATGGCTTGCGGGACGGCGGGATTGACGGGACGGCGCGAGAAAAAGCCGGCGATTCCACACATGATGACGGCGCTTCCGAATGCGCAAGGCGCCGATACGGGTTCGGCGCCTTGCTTGGGTTTTCAATGCCGCGCAGTATCCGGCGCGGCGGCGGCCGATGTCAAACGCCGGGCTTGCGGTGCAAGTCAGGCAGCGCCACTGCTGCGATGCCCAGCAGCGGCAGGAAGGAGCACAGCAGATAGACGGACTCTATGCCGTGGCTATCCGCCAACTGGCCCAGCACCGCCGCGCCGATGCCGCCTATGCCGAAGGCGAAGCCGAAGAACATGCCGGACACCATGCCCACCTTGCCCGGTAGCAGCTCCTGGGCGTAGATCAGAATCGCCGGGAAGGCCGAGGCCAGAATGAAGCCGATGGGCAGCGACAGCGCGGCGGTCCAGAACAGATTGGCGTGCGGCAGCGCCAGCGCTAGCGGCGCCACGCCCAGGATGGAGAAACCGATCACCCGCTTGCGGCCGATGGCGTCGCCGATGGGGCCGCCCAGCACGGTGCCGGCGGCCACCGCGAACAGGAACAGGAACAGATGCAACTGCGCCGACTGCACGCCGATATTGAAGTGGTGGATCAAGTAGAAGGTGTAATAGCTGGTGATGCTGGCCAGATAGAAATGCTTGGAGAAGACCAGCACCAGCAGCAAGGCCAATGTCAGCTTGACGCGGGCCGGTGACAGATCCGGCATGACGATGGCGGTAGCCTTCTTGGCCTGGCGGTGCTGGTGGGCGTACCACTGGCCGACGCGGAACAACACCCACATGGCCAGCAATGCAACCAGGCCGAACCAGGCCACGCTGCCTTGCCCCAGCGGGATCACGATCAGCGCCGCCAGCAGCGGCCCCGTGGCGCTGCCGGCGTTGCCGCCCACCTGAAACAGCGATTGCGCCAGGCCGGGACGGCCGCCGGAAGCCATGCGCGCCACGCGCGACGATTCCGGATGGAAAATCGACGAACCTGTGCCGATCAGCGCGGCAGCCAGCAACAGCAGCGGGAAGCTGCCGGCGCTGGATAACAGCAGCAGGCCGATCAGCGTGGAGCCCATGCCGAAGACCAGCGAATACGGCTGCGGCTTCTTGTCGGTGTAAATGCCGACCAGCGGTTGCAGCAACGAGGCGGTGCACTGGTAGGTGAAAGTCATCAGGCCGATCTCGGCGAAGCTCAGGTGGTAGTTGCCCTTCAGCAAGGGATACAACGCCACCAGCAACGACTGCAGCATGTCGTTGAGGAAGTGCGAGAAACTGATGGCGCCGAGGACGCGGAAACGGGTGTCTTGAGCCGGCGCGGAGATAGAGGTGCTTGAGGCCATGGTAAAGATTCTCGATACAGGTGGTGATTGCATATTAATTCAGCAATTCAGAGCCGGTTCTGCGAAAATGAGGCATCCATCTTTTTGAAAGAGGCGATATGAACCGCTTCGACGACCTGGAACTGTACGACCGAGGCGTGCTGCCGGTGGTGGGCAAGCTGCGCAACTACCCCGCAGGATTGGAGTCGCCGCGTCACCAGCATCCCACGGCGCAGCTGCTGTACTCCGTGGAGGGGCTGATGTGGGTGGGCACTGAGCGCGGGCAGTGGATAGTGCCGCCGACTCGGGCGATTTGGCTGCCCATCGGCACCTGGCACCAAGTCAAAATGGTCAGCCCGGTGCGGATGCGCAATATTTTCGTGCGCCAGGACATGCTGGCCGGTTTGCCCGAGCAATGCTGCGTGCTGGAGGTGACGCCGCTGCTGCGCGAACTGGTGCTGGCGGCGGTGGATGTGGCGTTGCCCTGCGAGCCGGGATCGCGCGACGAGCGGGTGATGATGTTGGCGCTGGATGAAATCCGCCGCGCCAGGGTGCTGCCGCTGTCCTTGCCCCAGCCAGCCTCCCCGGCGTTGCAGCGGCTGTGCGCGGTATGGCTGGACCATCCCGACGACGCGCGCGGCGCCGCCGAATGGGCGCGCGAGCTGGCGCTGGACCCGCGCACCTTGCAGCGGCGCTTCCGCCGCGAAACCGGCCTCAGCTTCGGCCAATGGCGGCGCCAGGCGCGGCTGATGCAGGCTTTGCAGCGGCTGGCCTGCGGCGACAGCGTGCTGAAAGTGGCGCTGGACCTGGGCTACGCCAGCCCCAGCGCCTTCGCCACCATGTTCAAGCGTGAACTGGGCGCGCCGCCGAGCAGTTTCTTTTCCGCATCGTAGGGCGGAAGCCCGGCAAGGCCGGGTGTTCCGCCGAAGCCCCTCTACCCTAGCGTCGCCCCGCTCAAACAAAGGGCTGCTTAAAACCTTGGGAATGGCTTTGGAGCCGGCTTGCGCTGATGGGGGAGTGGCGCGTCGGTTTGGTTTCAAGTGATTGGGAGTGGGTAAGTCGCGCGGGACTCAAGGAAAACTCAAGGGGCAAAGCCAGATCAGGCTAAGAATGGCGGAACGCCCGGCAAGGCCGGGCTTCCGCCCTACAATAGGTGAAATGTTAGCGACGCGCCCTTCCCCTTCGGCGCGCGCCGGCAAAAAGTTGCTGGGCAAGGTTTTAAGCCGCCGCTTGTTCGACGCCGCGCGACGGTAGCGCGTACTGCTGAGCGAATCAAAGATTCGCACGCATGTAGTTTCGGCGGCTCCTTGCCCGGTGTCTTTTTGTCGGGATTGCGCGCGCTGCAGGGGCGGCCTGGGATCGCCTCTGCGTGCGAATCTTTGATTCGCTCAGCGACAGGGCTGGCCGCACAGCCCCTTTGCCCGTTTGCCGGGCTGAACCGGCATCTAAATATTGTCCGCGGAGCGGACTCCATATGAATCGCGAGAGTCGGTGTGGCTGGGGGCAGATTGTAGGGGCTAAGAAGATTAGTTCTCTTATTTCGCCGCCAGCTTCACCGCCAACTCCGCCAGCCGCTTCCCCTGCGCCATCGCCAGCGTCTTCTCATGCTCGCTGATCGGCTGCCTGTCATCCATGCCCGCCACATGGCTGACCCCATACGGCGTGCCGCCGGTTTGCGTCGCCGTTAGCGCCGCTTCGGAGTACGGCAGGCCGGCGATCACCATGCCGTGGTGCAATAGCGGGATCATCATGGTCAGCAGCGTCGATTCCTGGCCGCCGTGCAGGGAGGCCGAGCTGGTGAACACGCAGGCCGGCTTGCCCGCCAGCGTGCCCTGCATCCATTCGCCGCCGGTGCCGTCGATGAAGTATTTCATCGCCGACGCCATATTGCCGAAGCGGGTGGGGCTGCCCAGCGCCAGGCCGGCGCAGTCGATCAAATCCTGCCGCTCGACATACGGCGCACCGTCTTCCGGGATACCGGGCGCCACGGCTTCGCATACGGTGGAGATCTTGGGCACGGTGCGCAGCCGCGCCTGGCAACCGGGGACGCTGTCCACGCCGCGGGCGATCAGCCGGGCCAGTTCGCGGGTGGCGCCGTGCTGGCTGTAATACAGGACCAGGATGTCTAGCATGGGGATAACCTCGCAATCACGGATAACCGACGCATGATAGGGCAAAGCGGCATGGCTTGCCTCATCGGTGCTTTGCCATTACCTTTGCGCCCATGCAAGCTCAACGATTCGAACCCTATTTCAGCTTTGCCCGCTTCATCGTCCGCCGCATGAGCTGTCTGCGGGTGCTACAGGTGTCGGGCAGCCTGACTTTCACCACGCTGTTGGCGCTGGTGCCGCTGTTCACCATCGCGCTGACGGTGATTTCGGCGTTTCCGGTGTTCTCCGATTACAGCACCCGCTTCAAGATCATGCTGCTGTCTACGCTGGTGCCGGAATTCGCCGGCAAGGTGATTACCGTCTACATGCGGCAGTTTGCCGACAATGCGGAAAAGCTCACCGCCGCCGGCATCGTGATGCTGGGCGTCACCGCGCTGATGCTGATGTCCACCATCGAACGGACTTTCAACGCCATCTGGGGCGTGCGCCGCGGCCGGCCGTGGCTGCAGCAGAGCATGGTGTACTGGACGGTGCTGACGCTGGGGCCGCTGGTGCTGGGCGGCAGCCTGCTGTCGTGGCGCTGGCTGTTCCGGGTGACCCGCTTCGAGAAGAACCTGCCGCTATTGGCCGGCGTGGTGGAGGTGGGCGGCACCATCGTGCTGACCGCGCTGGTGTTGTCGCTGCTGTACCGCATCGTGCCCAACCGCTTTGTGCCGTTCCGCCATGCGGTGGCGGGCGCGCTGGCCACTGCGCTGTTGCTGGAGGCCACCAAGGCCGGTTTCGGCTTCTACATCGGCCAGGTGGCCAACTATCAGCTGGTGTACGGCGCTTTCGCCAGCATTCCGATCTTCCTGCTGTGGGTGTATTGCCTGTGGCTGGTGGTATTGGCCGGCGCGGTGTTCACCTCGGCGCTGTCGTACTGGGAGGGCGAGGCCTGGCGGCGGCGCAACGAGCCGCACCGGCGTTTCCTGGACGCGGTGGAAGTGCTGCTGCTGCTGGATGCCGCGCAAGTGCGCGGCGAGGCGCTGACGCCGCCGCAATTGCGCCGCGAAGTGAAGGCTGGCTACGACGAGCTGGGCCTGGTACTGGATAGGCTGGCGCAAAATGGCTATGTGCAGAAGGGCGGCGGCGACGCCTGGGTGTTGATGAAGCGGGCGTCGGCGATTCATCTGGCCGAGTTGTTCGAGCTGTTTGTCTATCAGCGCGAAAGCGAGCGCGACGATGCCTTGGGCCGGGCGCTGGCCGAGCTGCTGGGGCCGATGACCGACGGGCTTCAGGCGGAGACGGTGGCCGATTTCGCCCGCCGCGTGGGGCAGAAGTAAGCGGTATTGTCGTAGAAGGCCGGGTCTTCGTTGTCCGGCCACCAGCCCGGTATGCCCAGCAAGGGCAGCGGGCACAGCGCGCGCGGGCGGGGAAGGAAGGCGTCGTCGTCCAGTCCGGCCGCCAATATGTCATCCAGATGGCGCAGCTGGGCGGCATCGTCCAGCGCAAAGAAGTCCGGCGCGACGTCCAGGATCAGCGCCTTGCCGCACCAGCCGATGTGCGGCGTCAATCCCATCTCCATCACCGCATGGCCCAGCGTGAACGCCGCGATGCGGCGGCCCCAGTCGGCGCGGCGCGCGATGAACAACTCCTGCCAGCGCATATCGTCCAGCGCCTGGCCCAGCGCCGGATCGGCGGTGGCCACGATCACGCCGCATTCGTCCAGCAGTGTGGCCGCGTCGCGCAGCGGCCCGCGCCGGGCCTCGCCGCGGGCGATGGCCCGCACATGGCGGCGGTTCAGCGCGGTTTTGGCGCGCGGCCAGGCCAGCCAGGCCAGCGCATTGAACCAGTCATGCCAATTTTGCGGACGGGTGGGCACCTCGCCGGTGGCGCCGATATGCATCTCGTAATAGGCGGCAGGTTCCAGCGCGCAGACGAAGCGCAGCGCGTCGGGCAAGGGCGCGCCGCCGGCTCGCGCGGCGGCCAGCAGGTCGTCGAAATCGGTTTGCCGCGGCCATGTCGGCCAGGCCGGGACGAAGCGGCGCACCGGCCGGTAGAGCGGGTGGGCGAGGTAGTCGGTATGCCAGCGGTTCATGGATCAGGCGGGAACGGCAAAGGGCGCCATTTTAGCCGGAAACCGACTCAGGCGGCGCAGCGCCGTCGGCAAAGACGCGGTTGCGTCCCTCGCGCTTGGCCTGGTACAGCAGTTTGTCGGCGCGGCTGAGCACCTCGTCGATATCGTTCTCGTCCGGCAGCCGCTGCGCCACGCCTATGCTGACGGTGAAGGACAGCGTGCCGCCGTCTGCCGGCAGCCTGGCCGCCGCCACGGCCGCGCGCAGCCGTTCCGCCACCAGCCGCGCGTCGTCGATGCCTGTGTCCGGCAGCAGCGCCGCGAACTCCTCGCCGCCCAGCCGGCCGCACAAGTCGCAGGCGCGCAGGGTCTCCCGGCACAGGTCGGCGAAGTGGCGGATCACCACGTCGCCCACGGCGTGGCCGTGGTGGTCGTTGATCTGCTTGAAATGATCGAGGTCCATCATCATCACCGTCAGCGGACCCTGGTGGCGCCGGCAACGCTCCAGCTCGCGGTCGGCCAGCTCGATGAACTGGCGGCGGTTGTTCAGTTCGGTCAGGCTGTCCTGGGTGGCCAGCCGGAACAGCTGTTTCTCATGGCCGTGGCGCTGCAGCGCGATGGCGATGATGTGGGTGCTGCGATGGGCCAGCGCCAGTTCTTCCGGCGTGGGGCTGCGCGGTTCGCGGTAATAGGTGGCGAAGGTGCCGAGCAGGCGGCGGTCGCTGGAGAAAATCGGCGTGGACCAGCAAGCGCGCAGGTCGAATGGGCGCACCTTATCCTGCGCGTGTTGCCACAGCGGGCTGTTGAAGATGTCGTCCACCACGATGGTGCGTTTCCAGTGCGCGGAGGTGCCGCAGGAGCCGACGCTGGGGCCGATCTCGACGCGGTCTATCAGCTTGCGGTAGGCGGCGGGCAGGCTGAGCCCGGCGGCGAAGCGCAGCGACTGGCCATCATCGTCCAGCAACATGATGCTGCACATGCCATTGGGTTGCTGCGACTCCATCATCTGGCAGATCTGGTTCAGCGTCTGCGGCAGCGGGTGGTTGCCGGCGATCATTTCCAGCACGGCGTTTTCCTCGGCCAGCAGTTTTTCGCCCTGGCGGCTGGACGTGACTTCGCGGTCCACGGATAGGATGGTTTTCAGCATGCCGGCGCTGTCAAACTCCGGAAACAGGCGGATTTCGAAGATATGGCGGTGGGGGCCGTTGTTCAGCTCCAGCTCGAAATTGCGCGCTTCCCAGGTGTTGATCAGTTGGCGGCACTCGTGTTCGAAGCGGCTGCTGGCGTCTTCGTTCCAGCCTTTTTCGCGCGGCGTCTTGCCCAGGTGCTCTTCCTGCGGCAGCGGGAAATAGCGGCTGACGCTGCGGTTGATGAACAGGCAGCGCAGTTCCAGATCATAGCGGGCGACGATGTCCTCGGAATTGTCCACCAGGGTGCGGAATTGCTGCTCGCGGCGCATCATCGCCGCTTCATGGTGCTTGCGCGCGGTCGCGACGCGGCACAAGGCGGTCAGCTTCTGCACGCGGCCGCCGCGCCAGCCGGGGCGCCAGGTGATCTCCAGCCATTCCCAATGTCCGCTGTGATGGCGGATGCGCACCTCGTAATTGGCTTCCGGCGCTTGCGGCGGCGTGGCCAGCAGTTGGGCGAAGCGCGGGCGGTCCTCCGGATGCAGCAGGCTCAGCCAGCGGCCAAAATCCATGTCCCGGGTATGGGCGGGCATGCCCAGCAGCCGCTGCAGCGATTGCGCCCGGCTGCGCACATGCTGGCGTGGCAGATGGAACTCCAGCAAGCCCAGGCAGGCGTCCTGCAGCGTGCCGCGCGCGCGGCGCTGCCGCATCAGGCCGTACAGCCACAAGCCGGTGGCGATGGCGGCCAGCAGCCAGCCGGTTCCGGCGAAGCCGCTGGACGTGGCGGAGGCGGCCCCCGCGGGCAATGGCCCGCACCAAGGCAAGGCCAGGCCGGCTCGGCTCAGGAAGAGAATCAAACGGCTTTGCAACTGAACCATCCGGAAAAGCGAAACGTGAATTTTGACACCGACCGGCCGCTTGCCCCTGACGGGCCGCTCATCCCGCTTGGCTAGCGTCGTATTTACGCAACAAATGCAGTATGCTTGAACGCATACAATTGCGGCGCCTATATGGCGCAAGACCGGTCTGGACTTGGTGGTGAGTCTACCGGGCGTGGAGCGTGAAATGGAATTCTTTCCGATCTTTCTGAAACTGCGGCAGCAGCCCTGCTTAGTGGTGGGCGGCGGGGAGGTCGCCTTGCGCAAGGCGCGCCTGCTGCTGGCGGCCGGCGCCCGGCTGCAAGTGGTGGCGCCGGAGCTGGCGCCGGAACTGGCGCAGCTGGCCAGCGAGGGCGAGCTGACGCATCTGGCGGCGCGCTATGCCGCGGAGCAGCTGGACGGCCAGCGTCTGGTGGTGGTCGCCACCGATGACCGGGCCGTCAACCATCAGGTAGCGACCGACGCCGAGGCGCGCGGCATCCTGGTGAATGTGGTGGATGATCCCGATGCTTCGCGCTACATCAGCCCGGCCATCATAGACCGCTCGCCGCTGATGGTGGCGGTAGCCAGCGGCGGCAGCGTGCCGGTGCTGGCGCGCGCTATCCGCGCGCGGCTGGAAAGCCTGATCCCGGCCGGTTACGGCCGGCTGGCGCGTTTCGGCGCCTCGTTCCGCGACGCGGTCAAGGCGCGTTTCCCCGACGTCGACGCCCGCCGCCGCTTCTGGGAAACGGTGCTGGAAGGACCGCTGGCGGAATCGGTGATGAACGGCGACGAGGCGGCGGCGCGCGCGGAAATGGAGCGGCGCATCGCGGCTGGAGGCGTGGATCGGGCCGGCGCGGTCTATCTGGTGGGCGCCGGGCCGGGCAATCCGGACTTGCTGACCTTCCGCGCGCTGCGGCTGATGCAGCAGGCCGACGTGGTGCTGTACGACAAACTGGTGGCGCCGGAACTGTTGAACCTGGTACGGCGCGACGCTGAGCGCGTCTACGTGGGCAAGGCGCGCGCCAATCATGCCCTGCCGCAGGATGACATCAACCAGTTGATGGTGACCCTGGCCAAGCAGGGTAAAAGAGTGTTGCGGCTGAAGGGCGGCGATCCGTTCACCTTCGGCCGCGGCGGCGAGGAAATCGCCACGCTGGCGGAGCAGGGCGTTCCGTTCGAAGTGGTGCCCGGCATCACCTCGGCCAGCGGTGCGGCGGCTTACGCCGGCATTCCGCTGACGCACCGCGACTACGCGCAGTCTGTCACCTTCGTTACCGGGCACAAGCAAGACGGCACCATACAGCTGGATTGGCCCGCGCTGACCCGGCCGCAGCAAACCGTGGTGGTGTATATGGGGGTCTCGACTGCGGCGGAGTTGTGCCAGGCTTTCATTGCGCATGGCCGCGGCGCGCAGACGCCGGCGGCGGCGGTGGAATGGGCCACTACGGAAAGACAGCGCACGGTGTGCGGCACTTTATCGACTTTGCCCGGTCTGATGGCCTCGCACGGCATCGCGTCGCCGGCCTTGATCATCGTGGGCGAAGTGGTGGAATTGGCGGACAAGCTGGCCTGGTACCGCCGCAGCGAGAATTCAGCTGTTACAATTCAGGAAGATTGATCTCGCGGATGCGCGGGCCTGGCCCGCGCGAGTTCGAGCTTTGCTTATCAACGCGGCGGGCTGGTCCGGCCGCACCAACTCGAAGACTCAGGCATGGTAGGTGTTCTGATAATTGCACATGGAGACCTGGGACGGTGCCTGGCGGATTGCGCCAGACACATTCTGGGCCGGGAGCCGGAAAACCTGGCGGTCATGACCGTGGACAAGACGGAAGACCCGGAACGCAAGCTGGGCGAGGCGCAAGGCCTGGTGGACGGGCTGGAGCAGGGCGATGGCGTGGTGGTGCTGACCGATATGTACGGCGGCACGCCCTCCAATATCGCTAGTAGGCTGATCCGGCCTGGCCGCGTGGAGGCGGTGGCGGGCGTCAACCTGCCTATGCTGGTGCGGGCGTTGTGCTATAGCAGCCAGCCGCTGGAGATCGTTGTCAGCAAGGCGATCACCGGCGGGCTGGAAGGCGTGCTTTACATTATTCCGGGGGAAGGAAATGCTGCGATCTGAAGTGGAAATCATCAACAAGCTGGGACTGCACGCGCGCGCGTCCAGCAAGTTCACCCAGCTGGCCAGTCGTTACAAGAGCGATATCTTCATCGCCCGCAACAGCCGCCGCGTCAACGGCAAGAGCATCATGGGCGTCATGATGCTGGCGGCGGCCAAGGGCGCCAAGGTGGAGCTGGAGGTCAGCGGCGAGGATGAGCAACAGGCGCTGGAAGCGCTGATCGCGCTGATCAACAACCGCTTCGACGAGGCGGAATAAGGCGCGAGCGGGCGGGGGCCGGCTTTTCCCCGGCCTTTCAGGGAGTCGCCGCAATATGCGGCGGAGGTCATGGCGGGCATAGCGACAAAAACACGGCCCGCCTGGGGAGGGGCAATGAGCATCATCCTGCACGGGGTGGCCATTGGCGGGGGCATCGCCATCGGCCGGGCCCACCTGATATCGCGCAGCATGGACGATGTGGCGCACTATCTGCTGGAGGACGACGAGGTCCCGGCGGAAAAACTGCGTTTTGACGAGGCGGTGCGGGCCACCCGCAAGGAGCTGGAGATGCTGTGGGGCAGCATCCCGGAGAACGCGCCGGCGGAGCTGGGCGCTTTCCTGTCGCTGCACATCATGTTGCTGGGCGATGTCACCATCTCGCGCGAGCCGCGCGAGATCATAGAGAAACAGCGCTGCAACGCCGAATGGGCGTTGAAGCTGCAGTGCGACCACCTGATCGAGCAGTTCGACGCGATCGAGGAAGACTACCTGCGCGAGCGCAAGAACGACGTGCTGCAGGTGGTCGAGCGCATTTTCACCAATCTGGACGGCGACGCGCCGCAGTTGCCGGCGCCGGAAGATCTGGTGGAAGACCACATCCTGGTGGCGCATGACCTGTCGCCGGCCGACATGGTGTATTTCAAGGATTCCAACTTCGCCGCCTTCATCACCGATGTCGGCGGCGCCACCTCGCATACCGCCATTCTGGGCCGCAGCCTGGATCTGCCGTCGGTGATCGCCTTGCATCACGGCCGCGAGCTGATCCGCCAGGACGAGATGATCATCGTCGACGGCCAGCAGGGCGTGGTGATCATCAATCCGGACGCGCTGGTGCTGGCCGAATACCGCCGCCGTTTGCGCGCCTGGCGCGGCGCGCGGCGCAAGCTGTCTTCGATCCGCAAGTCCAGCGCCGTCACCCGCGACGGCGCGGTGATCGAACTGCTGGCCAATATCGAGCGGCCGCAGGACGTGGACGACGTGCGCGAGTCCGGCGCGGTCGGCATTGGCCTGTTCCGCAGCGAATTCCTGTTCCTGGGCCGCGACACCCTGCCGACCGAGGACGAGCAGTTCGAAGCCTACCGCCATGTGGCGGCGGCGATGAAGGGCATGCCGGTCACGATTCGCACCATGGATCTGGGCGCTGACAAGAGCCCGAAATGGCTGACCCACGACCAGGCCGACAATCCGGCGCTGGGCCTGACCGGCATCCGGCTGTGCCTGGCCGAGCCGCTGATGTTCCGCGCCCAGCTGCGCGCCTTGCTGCGCGCCTCGGTGCACGGCAGGATACGCGTGCTGTTCCCGATGGTGAACTCCCTGCCGGAACTGAAGCAGGCCTTGGCGCAGTTCGAATACGCCAAGGAGGAATTGCGCGACGAGGGCATAGGCTACGCAGATGACATCGAAGTGGGCGCGATGATCGAGATCCCGTCGGCCGCGCTGGTGGCCGGCAGCTTCACCAAGCACGTTGATTTCCTGTCCATCGGCACCAACGACCTGATTCAGTACACGCTGGCGATCGATCGCAACGACGACACGGTCAGCCACCTGTACGACCCGGTGCATCCGGCAGTGCTGAAGCTGATCCTGCATACCATCAAGTGCGGCATCAAGGCCAATGTGCCAGTCTCGGTATGCGGCGAGATGGCCGGCGACGCCAAGCTGACCCGGCTGCTGCTGGGCATGGGGCTGCGCAAGTTCTCGATGCATCCGGCCAATCTGTTGTCGGTGAAGCAGCAGGTGCTGAACAGCCATCTGGACGAAATCGCGCCGATTGCGGCGCGCATGCTCAGATCGGAAGATCCTGATAAAATAGCCGATTTGTTGCAACTGCTGAATGCAGAGCCGGGCGAATGACCCGGCTTTTTAGTTGCTGTGATAGGGTTCGCTTAGCATGACACGTCTTGCCATTGTCCGTCAGAAATACAATCCAGCCGGAGGCGCCGAGCGTTTTGTCAGCAGGGCATTAGGCGCATTGCGGGATAGCGGAATGGTTCAGGTGTCGTTGATCGCTCGCGGCTGGGAGGCCGTCGACGGGATTGAAGTGCATCCGGTGCAATCCACTTATCTGGGGAATGTGTGGCGAGACTGGAGCTTCGCGCGCCATGCCAGGCGGATCTGGCAGCGTGAGCGCTTCGATCTGGTGCAATCGCATGAGCGTATTCCCGGCTGCGATATTTATCGAGCCGGTGATGGTGTACACCGCCATTGGTTGCATTTGCGTCGCCAGGGGATGAGCATCTGGCAGCGGCTCGCTTTGTGGTGCAATCCCTATCATCATTACATCATGCGCGCCGAGGCCGCGATGTTCACGCATCCGAGGCTTAAGCTGGTTATTTGCAACTCTGAAATGATCAAGCGGGAGATTCAGCATTATTTCGATCTGCCTGCCAGCAAAATCACCGTTATCTACAATGGGGTGGATCTAAAGACTTATCACCCTGATCTCAAGACACAGTACCGCCAGACCATGCGGGAGCGCTGGTCTATCCCCGAGGCTGCCCCGCTATTGGTGTATGTAGGGTCCGGCTTTGAGCGCAAAGGGGTGGCGCGTGCCGTGCGGGCAATACGGGACAATCCTCAAGCCTGGCTGATGGTGGTGGGGGGGGACAAGCGGCTGTCTCGCTATCAGGCGATGGCAAAGGAGCTGGGCGTGTCCGACAGGGTGGTCTTTGCCGGCCCGCAACAAGACGTCAAGCCGTTTTATGGCATGGCCGATGCGTTCATTCTTCCTACTTTGTATGACCCGTTTCCTAATGTCTGCGTTGAGGCATTGGCCTGTGGTTTGCCGGTTCTGACCACCCTGCAGTGCGGCGCGGCAGAGTTCATCCAGCCTGGTGTCAATGGTTGGGTGTGTGATGCGTTAGATCATCGCGCTTTGTCTGATATTGTCGGTGCTTGGCTGAGCGGCCGTGAGCGCGAGCCGGACTTGTCGGCAGCGGCCAGAGAGAGCGTGAGTCGGCTGAGTCTGGAAGCGATGGCTGATCAAATGCTGAACTGTTATCGACAATTACTGTCAATTTCAGCTAAAGCTGCCCGGTAAGCTGGAGAAGTGATGTTATTGAGTGTCATTATGCCTGCGCATAACGCGGCAGCGTTCCTGGAGCAGACCCTAATTCTGTTGGCAGGCGAGATGGCGGGTGTCGAGCAGGTTGAGGTCATCGCCATTGACGATGCGTCTACCGATGCCACCGCAAGCATCCTGTCCGCGTTTTCTTCCACCCATTCATGGTTGCGTACGCTTTCGGTTGATTTTGCCAATGTCGGACAGGCGAGGCGAGCGGGTGTGGAGCTTGCCACCGGCAGCTTTGTCACGTTTCTGGATAGCGATGACGCCTTTTTCAAAGGCGGCCTATCCTGGTTGGTGCAGACGCTACGGCAGCATGACCCGGATCTGCTCATGACGCCGCTTCTCGAGATCCGCGTCCCTTACGATGGGGTGGAGCCATTGGCATCTGTGGATGTGGAGCCCTTGTCATTACGCCAAGCGTGCGGAAAATTTTGCGAGCACCAGGCGTTGCAGGGGCATTTCATTGGCAAATGCGTGCGCAGGAATATTCTACTGAATCATCTCCCTGCCGCCATGTCTTGCTATGAAGACATGGCCACCACACCATACTGGATTCGAGACGCCCAGCGCATTTTATGGAGTGACACTCGGTTCTATGCCTACTACAAGCGGCCGGGCAGCTTGTCGGATCGCGGAGCAGAATGGCGATATATATCTGAATATTGCCAAGCCTTGTTGAATATTGAGGATGCTTTTTACGGCCAAGTCTCTCGTTTGCAAACCGCTCATTTCTGGATAGGTTTTGCTAAGGAGCTTCTCCGGAATACTGCTGGCAAGGCGTTTTTACGAGAACGGACTGATGTTATCGATAAATTGCTATCCATTCCATTGCCCAGCTACCTTTGCTCGTCTAATGCAAGCTGGAAGTCGAAGTGGCGCTTTTTACGAGTCAGGCTAGGCTTGCTTCGGCTTGGACTAAAATGACAGGAGCGGCAGACTTCTGCGTATGAATTGATTTTACAGGATATTTCCATGATTAAGGTTTTGGTGACGGGCGCGGCTGGCTTTATCGGCCGGGCGGTGTGCGATAAATTGTTGGCACAGACAGATGTTCAGGTCGTTGGGATCGACAATCTCAATGATTATTATGCAGTCGAACTCAAACATGCCAGATTGGCAACCTTGCAGGGCCGTGCCGGCTTCGCTTTTCACAAGATGGATATCGCGGACTGGCCTGCCATGCGGCAGCTTTTTCAGACCGAGAAATTCGATTATGTGGTTCATTTGGCTGCCCAGGCTGGCGTGCGCTATTCCTTGCAAAACCCCCATGCGTACGCGGAGAGTAATCTACTAGGTTTTACCAATGTGCTGGAGGCCTGTCGCCATTATCCAGTGAGGCATCTGGTTTTTGCCGGATCCTCCAGCGTGTATGGCTGCGGTTCGTCGGTGCCGTTCTCCGAAGATCAACGAGCGGACCATCCAGTCAGTTTTTATGCGGCCACCAAACGCGCCAATGAACTGATGGCGGCCAGCTATTCCCATTTATATGATTTGCCGACGACGAGTCTGCGTTTTTTCACTGTTTACGGACCATGGGGCAGGCCAGACATGGCGCCTTGGCTGTTTACCGATGCCATTTTGCAGGGGCGGCCGATCAAAGTATTTAACCATGGGAAAATGAAAAGAGACTTTACCTATATCGACGATATCGTCGAAGGCGTGGTTCGGGTGATGGAGCATGTGCCGACAGGGGAATTGCCGCATACCATTTACAATATCGGCAACCATCAGCCGGTTGAGCTGATGGCCTTCATTGAGCTGACAGAGCGCTTGTGCGGGCGGGGGGGCGTGAAGACTTACTTGCCGATGCAGGACGGAGATGTGCCCGTCACTTATGCAGAGACCAGCCGATTGCGGCAGGCGGTGGGCTTTACTCCATCTACTTCGCTGGACAGCGGCATGGCGCGTTTTGTCGAGTGGTTCCGAAGCTATCATGGCATGTGATGGTGGTGCTGTGCGCGCTTTGACCAGACACGTTTTCCATGGTTTGCAGGCTATCATCCCGTTAATCCTGATGCTGGGTTGTTGCATGATGTTGGTGATGCCGGCATCGGGGCGGACGCTTTTTTACATTATTGCCGCCTTGGCGTTTTTGGCTTTGCCGGTGCTCGCTGTTCGGCGCGCGTTAGTTATGCCGGATCGCTGGACATGGCTGATGCTGGCGTCTTGTTTGATTCTTGTGTTGCTGCGTGGATTGTGGCTGGCGTTGCAGACGCCCCCGTTGGACCCCGCGTTGCAACAGGTAGCCTATTCTTATCAGTATTCGGTGAAGATCTGGTTGTGCGGGATTCCCCTCTGGTTGCTCATGCTGTGCCGTAACCAAAGAATAGTGATTCCAGTATGGCTGATGCCAGCGGTGGCGGTCGTCATATCCGTGCTGCTGTGCGGAATGACCTTGCAAGCCTGGCATGAGGCTCACGGAGGACGCGTCGCTTTGGGGACGTTGTATGCCACAGGATTTGCCTATCTGTTGGCCTCCATGCATGTTTTTGCTTTGCTGTTGCTGTATCCCTTGCGCATGCGATCGTGGCATTGGCTGGCGATTTTATTGCTGGTCGGGCTGCAATTGCTGTCGATTATCGCAACCGGCACCCGCGCCGCGATGCTGGTTTATCTCCTGTATATCGGCGGTCTCTTCCATTGGCGGCTAGGTCGACGCTATGGTTGGAAGGTATATGTGTTTGCCGTGCTCGTACTGCTGTCTGTTTCCTGGTTGGGCAGAGGCATGCTGGAGGGGCGGATTCAGGAGGCCAGAGCGGATCTGCAGGCATACCAGCAAGGCAATGCCGGGACCTCTCTAGGCATTCGCTTTTCACTATGGGACGGCGGTTGGCGCGCGGTGTCGGCCCATCCATGGGGGCAGAGCATTGAGTCTCGCGATCAGTTATTCAATAAATTGGTGAAAGAGGGGAGTCTGAATCAGGCCGCACTGGTGATGCGGAATGTTCATCTTCACAATGAATGGCTGGAAATCCTGTCCTTGCAAGGCGTCCCTGGCGCGCTATCCTGGTTGGCGGTATTGATGGGATGGGCCTGGTTTGGATATTGGCGCGGCGGATTCGCCGGCCGCTTCATGCTGCTTTATATCGGCTTCTGGTTTTTGTTCGGCTTGAGCGACGTCATGTTGCTGAGTCCGCAGATCGTCATGTTCAGCATGATGTTCGCCGCCTTGGGCCTTTATTTGTCAAATATGGTCGATGTGCCGAAAAACAGCCAATCTCATTGGCCGCACAAGCTTAAATAGCGGTCGACCACGCTATTTAATGAGAATGGCTCAAGCAGGCTGTCTTCGGCCAGCGCCGGATTGTTTAACACGCGCTGGATCGCATTGGCCAACGATTGACTGTCCAATGCGCTGAGTCCCTGAGCCAGCGCGCCAGTCAGGATTTCCGCGGGTCCAACCGGGCAGTTGGTGCTGATGACGGGAGTGTTGCAGGCGAGCGCTTCTACCAGCACATTGCCAAAGCCTTCGAAGTCGGAGCTCAGCACCAGTGCCTGGGCGGCGCGCATATAAGAATAGGGATTGTCGCTGAAGCCGGCGATATGGAGCTGATGCGCAATCCCTAGCGCTTTGGCTCGGTTTTGTATCTCCTGCCGTTCCCTCTGGCCACCCTGTCCCAGCAAAACCAATTTGCCGGGGTATGCGCTGAGTTTGAAGGCCTCCAGCAGACGATCATGTCTTTTCTGGTGATTGAAGCGCCCAACGTGAAGCAGAAAGCGTTCGCCATCTAGCGGGCAAGGAGCGCTGGCATATTGGCGAATCCGGTCCAGGTCGAAAGGATTGTAAATGGCTTCCATGCGTTGTGGCTGGATGCCGCAGGCCAGCACGTCCTGTTGCAACGCTTGGCAGACCGTGATCAGCTTGCGCCCGGAGTAGGTGCGGATCAGTTGTCGCTTTTTCAGCCAGCGCCGCAAGCCAGATCGCTCCGCCAATTGCCCGGCCTGAAGCGCGCAGTGCAGGCATAGCCAAGCCTGTTGCAGATAGGGGGTGGCCGCGACGATTCTGTCGGTTTTCGGCAAGTTGGAAATGGCCAAATCGACATGTCTGCCGGCGAAGTGTTTTCTGAGCGCTGCGTCGAGCTGTCTGGCGCGACGGCGGATTTCCGTTTGTCGCCGCAATGGGCCGCTATAACCATCCTCTACAAGCAAGTAGCGGACCCCTGCGGGAATCGCATAGTCGCATTGCGCTTGCAGCGAGGCGATGGTGACATCGTGGCCGCGCGCCGCCATGGCGCCGGCCAAGGTAATGACTACGCGTTCGGCTCCGCCTCCGGGCAGGCCATCGATGATGAACAAGATGGTTTTTTTCATGATTCATTCCTGCCTGGTTTCTGCGAGCAATGCTCTGCAAGCATCCAGGACTGGCGCCAGCGGGATATTCGCCAGATAGCGTTGGCGGGTAGAGGTATCGACTTGGTCGGGTTCAATCAACTCGCCGTAGTCGGCCGCGCTGATCAGGCGATAACGAGTCATCCATGGGTGCCACTCCTGGATTTTGCTGGGGCCGAACAGCGCAACGGTATCTTTGTTCAGCGCGGCCGCCATGTGCATCGGTACGGAATCCACCCCAATGAATAGCCTGGCGCCATCGATCACGGCGGCCAACTGATTCAGGCTGAGCATGCCGGCGAGCGAGATGATTCGATCCGAATGGGTTAAGGCCATGATGGAGGCGGCCATATCCATTTCATTCTGATCGGGGGCAGTGGTAAGGACAATGTGCCAGCCATCATCCGCCAGGGTGTTTGCCAATTGGGCAAATCGATCATCTTCCCAGCATTTGAAAAACCAGCGTGATGCTGGATGGATGACCAGATAGTTTCCTGTGACCCCACGCTCGCGAAGCAGAGCGCGCACTTCATTGCGAGACGGTTCTGGCACCGGCAGGACGCAACGTTGCTCGTTTTCTGTTGGGGTGATGCCGAGCGGTTGCAGCGCCAGCAGATTTTGGCTCACCGTGTGCAGGGTATTGCTTGGGGCGAGGGGGGCCAAGGCGGTAAAAAACCGTCGCCAAGGGCTTTTCCGCCGCTTTGGGTAGTCAAAGCCTATCGCTTGTTCGCTGGCCAGTAGTTTGGCAAAGAAAGCGCCCTGCATCTGGTCGCTCAGATGCAGCACGATTTGATAGCGTCTTTGTCTCAGCTCGCGCAGCAAAGCCAGTTGGGCGAGGGCCTTGCGCCAACCATGCAGCTTGCGGTCCAGCGTCCAGACCCGGGAGATGTCTGGATTGTTCAGGAGAAGCGGCAGCGTTTCCTGATAAACCAGCAAGTCGACTTCACAGCGCGGGTAGCGCGACTTGAGGGTCCTCGCCACGGGAGTGGTCAACAGAATATCGCCATGATGGCGGAGCTTGATCAGCAGAATGCGGTCAGGAGCTTCGGTTTGGGGCATACAATGGTGGGTTTTCGTCCAGTGTGCGGCGGAGATTCCGGCGAACGGTAGGTGTTGGCCATGCGGCATTTTCCTGCTGATTATATACGACATGGACGAAGTCATGAGGAGGCTTGCTGCTGATGGTTATTGCTGAGATCATTGGCCCTTTGCTGACGACAGGCGGCTCGACGGGTTTGGCTGGCGACATGGATACAATGAAGTTGGAAGAGGGGCTGCCTGATGCGTGAGCTAGGGGAATATGCTTGGAATGATTGGCTGAAGCTCACGCCATGCCAAGATGCGCTTAAGCAATGGCGGAATGATGTCTGGCAAACCCTGTATCTTTCCCAGCGGGCCGAGGGGCAGGAAGTCCTGATTGATCACTTGCGGCAGCATGGCGGCCATCTTGGGCTGGTTGTCGCGTTTGAACAACCTTGGGCGCTTAACTGGCAGCTGGAGCTGGCGCGGGAAAATATACCAGATAGTCACATGGTGGTATTTGACAATTCCCGCCGGCCTGAGATGCGGCGCCAGATAGCGGCGCTTTGTCAGGCTAGGCGGGTGCCTTATCTGGCGCTTCCAGCCAATCCTACGAGACATGTCAATCGTTCTCATGGCTTTGCGATGAGCTGGATCTATCACAATATCGTGCGTCCAGCGCAACCGACCAGTTTTGCCTTCATCGATCACGACATGATTCCTGTCGCGCCGAACAAACGGCTGGTGGAGCTGGTGGACCAGCCGGTATACGGGCTGCCCAACCACAGCGATTGGGGCTGGCATCTATGGGCAGGGTATTGCGCATTCCGCTTCGATTTTGTAGAGCAGCGCAAGCTGAATTTCCTGTACGACTTTGCCAACGGGCTCGATACCGGCGGGCGTAACTGGCGCCCTGTATATATAGAGTTGGATGCGGACCGTTTGCGCATGGCTAGGCATAGGATACGTGAGGTGACCGACCCGGTCAGCGGCCACCCGTTTCGCATCCAGGTGGTGGACGATTGCTGGTACCACATCGGCAGCATCAGCTACAACAACGGATTCGAATCGCAGTTCGAACTCTGCCAGCACATTGCGGCGGCGCTGGCGGAAGGCAAACCATGGGCTGAATTGTGTCCGCCAGAAAATTAACGGACATTTGCATGGCGGAATATATTTTATTTACCGAGTCTTCTCCCAATGTCGGCGGCCAGGAGCTGCAGTTGATGCAGCAGATGGCCTGCCTGGAGGAGATCGGTTACCGCACGATCTTGGCTTGTCGCCAGGGCTCCAATGTGGAAACGGTGGCTCGAAGCAAGGGTTTGCCGCTATTGCCGTTGAAATTTCGCAATAGCGCGCATCCGCCAACGATAGCGGCGTTATGGCGTTGGATGCGTGTCAATCGCCCCGTTTTGGCAATCTGCCACAGTGGCCACGACAGCAATAACCTAGCCTTGGCGGCTAGAATGTTGTGTAAGCGGCCCTTTTTGTTGCGCTCGAAAACCTACCTGTCCGGCCCTCCCTCGGCTTGGACCTATAACCGGATGGTGGATGCGACGATGTTGCCAAGCGACTGCTTGCGCCAGTCCATGTTGCGGAATCCGGCTATCCGCCCTGAGAAGCTTCATGTGGTCTACCCCGGCATCGACTTCGCCGAGCTGGATGAAAGCATGGCTAAGCCTTTGCCAAAAGCGGTGGAGGCTTGGCTGGCTGCCGGACAGGGGCCGGTGCTGGCGCATGCGGCCATGCTGCGTGGCGAGAAGGGGCATATGACCCTGCTTGCCGCTTTGCATGCCTTGCGTGAGCGCTGGCCCAATGTGCGTTATGTGATCGCTGGCGAAGGCGGCGAGCGTGAGCGTATCGTCGCGGAAATCGAGCGGCTGGGTCTGCAATCCAGGGTATTGTTGGCGGGTATGGTCAGCCCGGTTGCGGCCTTGCTGGCGCGCGCTGATCTGGTGGTGATGCCCTCCAGTTACGAGCCCTTGGGCATGTCTCAAATCGAGGCTCTGGGCTTGGGCGTGCCGGTGGTCGTCAGCCGTACCGGCGGCATTCCGGAAACGGTGCGGGATGGCGAGACGGGTTTGCTGGTGGCGCCGGGCGATATCGATGCCTGGGCACGCGCGCTGGATCAGGCCTTGAGCGATCCGGAGCGGATGCGGCGGATGGCGCAAGCCGGCCGGACCGACGTGCGGGCCCGTTTCGCGCCGGAACATAATTTGCAAAGCATATTGGAATTGGCGGGGCTGTCGTCTCCGTCGCAGGGACAGACATGACGAAACATGGTTTTAAGGACAGTTGGGCTATCTACCGCCGACTGTTGGGTTATCTGCTGGGCTATTGGAAAATCCTGCTGTTGTCGATGTTGTCGATGACGGTGGCGGCGTTGACCGAGCCTGCTGTCGCCAAGCTGCTCAAGCCGCTGATCGATGGCGGTTTCGTCAACAAGGATCCACATGTGATCATGTGGGTGCCGCTGGCGATTATCGGCATCTACCTGCTACGCGGCGTGGCCGGCTTCGTCAATGAGTACACCGCAAGTTGGCTGACCGGCCATCTGGTGCAAACCTTGCGGCAGCAGATGTTCGCCAAGCTGGTGCGCCTGCCGGCGCATTATTATGACGAGAACCAGACCGGGCGGCTGATGTCCCGCATCACCAATGATGTCAATCAGGTGACTGAGGCCGGTTTCAACGTGATTACCGTCACGGTGCGCGATGGTGTGACCGCGCTGGCCATGCTGGGCTTGATGCTGACCACCGACTGGCAACTGACGCTGATCTGTCTGGTGGTGCTGCCTGGGGTAACGTATTGCATGCGTTTGGTTGGGCAGCGTTTGCGCGGCTTGGCGCGTCAGAATCAGCAGCATATGGCGCAGATGACCCAGGTATTGGCGGAGAGCATTCAATGCCAGCGCGCCATCAAAGTATACGGCGGCGATGCGCGCGAGATGGCGCGCTTCGACCATACCGCGGAATCGGTGCGGCGCAATCAGGTCAAGCAAAGCGCGGCTAGCGCGGCCAATACTGGCGTCACTCAATTGATGATCGCCTGTGCCTTGGCGGCAATTTTATATTTCGCGGGCTTGCGCGCTCAGCATGGCGCCCTGACAGCCGGGGATTTCATGGTGTTCCTGACGGCCATGCTGGGCCTGTTCGCCCCGGTCAAGCGGATTTCCAGCGTATCGCAGGCGCTGCAGCGCGGCCTGGCGGCGGCGGAGTCGGTGTTCGCCTTCATCGATGAGCCGGGCGAGCCGGACCACGGCTCCCATGCCTTGCCTGTGATTCGCGGCCAGCTGAGTTTCGATGCGGTCAATTTCACTTACGCCAATGCCGATAGTCCGGCGCTATATGGCATCGACCTGGCGATTCAGCCGGGCGAAACGGTGGCGCTAGTCGGCGCGTCCGGCAGCGGCAAAACCACGCTGGCGAGTTTGGTGCCGCGTTTCTACGAGCCGTCTGACGGCCGCTTGCTGCTGGATGGGGTGGCGCTGACCGACATTCCACTGCGGCAGCTGCGCGAGCATATTGCTTTGGTCAGCCAGCAAGTGGAGCTGTTCAACGATACCGTGGCGGCCAATATCGCATATGGCAAAGAGGATGCTTCGCGCGAATCTATCATCGAGGCCGCGCGCGCCGCCAATGCCCTGGAGTTCATCGAAGCCTTGCCGGAGGGCCTGGATACCCTCATCGGCGAGAACGGCACCCGTCTGTCAGGCGGCCAGCGCCAGCGGCTGGCGATTGCCCGCGCCTTGCTGAAGAATGCGCCGCTGTTGATCCTGGACGAGGCGACTTCGGCCTTGGATACCCAGTCGGAACGGCTGGTGCAGGCGGCCTTGGAAAATCTGATGCAGAACCGCACCACCATCGTCATCGCCCACCGGCTGTCCACCATTGAGAACGCCGATCGCATCGTCGTGATGCATCAGGGCAGGCTGGCCGAGCAGGGCCGCCATGACGAGCTGCTGGCCAAGGGCGGTTTGTATGCCAAGCTGTACAGCCTGCAGTTCAGCGAGCCGCAGCCCGAGTAGCGCGAGAAGCGCGTGAAATGCCAAAGGGCCGCGTCTGCGGCCCTTTGGCTTGGCAAGCCGCCAAGGTCACATCTTGGCGAACAACGGTTCCTGCGGCGCCAGTTCGCGGCCGTTTTCCTGGATGGTGCGCCACACCGGCTGGCCTTGCACTTGCGCCTGCACGTCGCGCGCCAGCATCACGTAGGCTTCGCTGTCGCGGGCGCTGGAGTAGGCGCGCAGCAGGGTCACCTTGGCGTGGAGATTGTTGGGGTCGTCGCGCAGCGAATCCTTGAGCACGCGCACGGCTTCCCGGGTGCGGCCATAGGCCAGATACACTTCGGCCTCCCCTATTGGATCAATGCCGCGATGCGCGGGCTTGACGTAACGAAGGCGGCGCCAGAAATGGCGCAGCGTATAGTAGACGAGCATCAAGGCCAAGCTGCAGGCCAATGCCGAAAAGACATCCATTTTGTTTCTCCCCCTCGTGGTACAACATCTTATGTAGTCTGTTGATTATTCTGATGAGGAGGGCGGCGCGCAATCCGTATAATTCCGTAGCCGCCCGGACAGCCTGGAAAATCAGCTGTTTGTCCGCAGGACGCGATCCAGCCATGAGGCATCCAGACCCGGTTGTATCACAGCCTGGCCCAGTTTGCGCAATAAGATGAAGCGTATGGTGCCGGACTCCACTTTCTTGTCGTGCGCCATCAACTGCAGCCACTGCTCCAGCGGCATCTTGGGCGCCTGTGTCGGCAGGCCGGCCGCTGCCACCAGGCGGCGCACGCGTTCGACGTCTTGTTCAGCGATCCAGCCCAACTGAGCCGAAGCCGCGGCGGCCAGCACCATGCCGGCGGCGACGGCCTCGCCGTGCAGCCAGGCGCCGTAACCCAGTCCGGCCTCGATGGCGTGGCCGAAGGTATGGCCCAGGTTCAGCAGCGCGCGCACGCCGTGTTCTTTCTCGTCCTCGCCGACGATGGCGGCCTTCATCTCGCAGCTGCGCTTCACCGCGTATTGCAGCGCGGCCCCGTCGCGGGCGCGCAGCGCCGGCATATTGGCTTCCAGCCAGGCCAGAAAGTCGGCGTCGCCCAACAGGCCGTATTTGATGACTTCGGCCAGGCCGGCCGACAACTCGCGGTCCGGCAGCGTGGCCAGCAGGTCCATGTCGGCGATCACCGCCTGCGGCTGGTAGAAGGCGCCTATCATGTTCTTGCCCTGCGGATGGTTGATCGCGGTCTTGCCGCCGACCGACGAGTCCACCTGGGCCAGCAGAGTGGTGGGAATCTGGATGAATGGCGCGCCGCGCTGGTAGCAGGCGGCGGCAAAGCCGGTCATGTCGCCGATCACGCCGCCGCCCAGGGCGATCAGCGTGGTCTTGCGTTCGGCGTTGCCGGACAGCAAGGCGTCGAAGATGCGGTTAAGCGTTGGCCAGTCTTTATGCGCCTCGCCGTCCGGCAGCATCACGCTCAGGCAGCTCACGCCGCGCGCCTCCAGCGCCGCCTGCAGGCGGGCGAGGTAGAGCGGGGCGACGGTTTCGTTGCTGACGATGGCCGCTTTGGGGATGGGCAGATGAGGAAGCAAGAGATCGACCTGTTCCAGCAGTCCGTGGCCAATGTGTATCGGATATCGGGTATCGGGCAGGATCAGGTCGAGGGTGATCACTCTGAGCTTCCTTGTCGGGGATGTTGGTAGACGTACAGTTGTTCGATCAGATGGCTGACCAGCAGGTTGACGTTTTGTTGCGTAGTGTCGACCACGATGTCGGCAATCTCGCGGTATAGCGGATCGCGCTCGTTGAACAGGCTTTCCAGCTTGCCGCGCGGATCGGCGATCTGCAGCAGCGGGCGGTTCTTGTCGTGCTGGGTGCGCAACAGCAGGTCGTCGATGGTGGCGCGCAGATAGATCACGGTGCCATAGGAGGCCAGCACCCGACGGTTTTCCTCGCGCAGCACGGCGCCGCCGCCGGTGGCCAGGACAATGTCGCGTTGCTGGGCCAGATCGCGGATCACGCAGGATTCGCGGTTGCGGAAGCGTTGTTCGCCTTCGATGTCGAAGATGGTGGCCACGCGCACGCCGGTGCGCGCTTCGATCTCCTGGTCGGAGTCGTAGAACGTCTTGCCGGTGCGGCGCGCCAGGGCGCGGCCGACGGTGGTCTTGCCCGCGCCCATCAGGCCAACCAGAAAAAAATTGCCTGCCAGTTTCTCCATGGCAGGCATTGTAGCCGATAGCCGCCGGCTCTGTCTCGTAGCCGGCGGGGCGGTTTGGATGGTCTCAGTTGTTGGCGTTGATCAAGTCGTTGATCACCTTGGGCGTGATGAAGATCAACAGCTCGCTACGCTTGTCTATCTTTTGCGTGTTGCGGAACAAGGCCCCGAGGAAGGGGATGTCGCCAAGCAGCGGCACCTTGTTCACCACGTCGTTCAGCTGCTGCTGGTAGATGCCGCCGATCACCACGGTGCCGCCGTTGTCGACCAGCACCTGGGTGACGATTTTTTCGGTGTTCAGCGATGGCGTGCCGTTGACCGTTTGCTGGAAGTTGGCCGAGTCCTTGTTGACGGTGATTTCCATCAGCACGCGGTTGTCCGGCGTGATCTGGGGCATGACTTTCAGGCTGAGCACGGCCTTTTTGAACGCAGTGGAGGTGGCTCCGCTGGAGCTGGACTCCTGATAGGGGATTTCCTGGCCTTGCTCGACGGTGGCCTCTTGCCGGTCCGCCGTCATCACGCGCGGGCTGGAGATCACCCTGCCCTTGTCCTCGGCCTGCAGCGCCTGCAGCTCCAGGCCGATGATGCCGGACTTGCCGACGCTGTACAGCGCGGTCAGCGAACCAGCCGGGTTGGCGATCGGCAGGTTGACGCCGGGCTTCACCGCGTAAGGCGTCTGGGTGGCGCCCTGCACCGGCGGAATGCGGCCGTTGGCGTTGGTAATCGCGTTATCCAGGCCGCTGCCGCTGATCAGGCCGTCGCTGCCTATGCGTTCATAGGCCAGCCGCACGCCCAGGTCGCGCTCCCAGTTGTCGGTGGCCTCGACGATGCGCGCCTCGATCAGCACCTGCTTCACCGGGATGTCGGTCTTGCCGATGATGTCGCGGATCTTGTCGATGACCGAGCCGATGTCGTTGACGATCAGGGTATTGGTTTTGGAGTCGATCAGCACGCTGCCGCGCTCGGACAGCAGGCTTTGCTTCTTGCCGGCGGTATTGTCACCATCCAGCACTTTCTTGAAGTCATCGGCCGAGCGGTAGCGCAGCACGAAGGTTTCCGAGCGCAGCGGCTCCAGCGTGGCCAGCTGCTGGCGCGCTTCCTGCAGCTGCTTGTCGCGGGCCAGCAGCTCTTCGCGCGGGGCGATCTGGATGATGTTGCCGTTGCGGCGCTGATCCAGGCCCTTGGTCTGCAGGATCAGCTCCAGCGCCTGGTCCCACGGCACATCTTTCAGGCGCAGCGTGATGTTGCCGGTCACCGAGTCGCTGGTGACGATGTTGAGGCCGGTGAATTCGGCGATCACCTGCAGCACGGTGCGCACTTCGATGTTCTGGAAGTTCAGCGACAGCTTGTCGCCCTTGTACAGTTGCTTGCCGCCGTCGGCGACTACTTGATCCGCAGTCGGACGACGCACCTCCACCACCAGCTTGCCGTCGGTCTGGTACGAGGAGTAGTCCCAGTCGCCCTGCGGCTGGATCAGGATGCGGGTGTTGTTGCCGAGGTTGCTGGCGTCCACTTTGGCCACCGGGGTGCCGAAGTCGGTGACGTCCAGCCGGCGGACCTGCTGGCGCGGCAGCGTCGCGCCGATGATGTCCACTGCCAGGTTCTTGCCGTCGCGGCGGATGTCCACCGGCGTATTGGCGTTGGGCAAGGTCAGCTCGACCCGGCCCTCGCCGTTTTTGCCGCGGCGGAAATCCAGAGCGGCAGGTTTGCCGGCGGCGGCCAGTTGTTCGGCGGCCTGTTGCGCGGCATTGAGCGGCGAGGTCTGTTCGGTTGGCGTGGCGCCCTGGTTCGGCGACATCGAGCCATCCAGCGTCAGCAGCAGCTTGTTGCCCTGGATTTGGCTGCGGTAGGCGGCGAGCCGGCCCAGATTCAGGATCAAACGGGAACGGCCGGTGGCTTCCACCGCGACGGCGGATTTCAGCAAGGGGCCGTCCACATTGATGGTCGGGCTGGCCAGCTTGACGGCGGTGTCGGCGAAGTCCAGCGCGATGCGCGGCGGATTGGACATGGAGAAGCTGTTCGGTTTTACCGCCGGGCCATCAAAGGTGATCTGCACCGTTTGCAGGTTGCCGTCTATTTTTCCCGTGTCTATCGCGGTGATGGCCGGCCCGGCCAGCGCGTGCGCGGCCGCCAGACTCATCGCCAGTCCCCCCAGCAGTGCGATGGATAGCTTATTCATTTATTCTGCCCTTGTTCTTCCAGGTACAGGTTGCTTTCGCGCTGCACCCATTCTCCATTTAGGTCTTCAACGGTCTCGGCCAGCTTGACGCCGGCATCGTCGATGGCGGTGACTTTGCCGTAATTGGTGCCGACATAATTGCCCGGCTGGATGCGGTAGACCGTGCCTTCCGGCGTGCGGATCAATGCATAGATTTTGCTGCCTTGGCGTATGGTTCCCACCATCGCCAGCTTGTCCATGTCATAGTTTTCCAGCGCTTCGCGCGGCCGTTTCATGTCCGGCGCATTGGCGGAATTCTGGCTTTTGCCGGCCTGCAGTTTCTGTGGATTGAACGGGTCCAGCAGATCAAAAGCCTGGTAGCTGAACGGTTTGTAGGCCTGTACCTGCGGCAGCGGCTCGATCTGGCCGCGCAGGCCCTGGCTGCTGGAGACGATCCAGGCCT
Organism: Chromobacterium sp. CCUG 76385; assembly: GCF_059916625.1. Taxonomy (NCBI): domain Bacteria; kingdom Pseudomonadati; phylum Pseudomonadota; class Betaproteobacteria; order Neisseriales; family Chromobacteriaceae; genus Chromobacterium; species Chromobacterium sp. CCUG 76385. The sequence continues at coordinate 36,199 of NZ_JAUCGU010000023.1, read as the reverse complement.
GAAGATCGTCATTGCCGGCGTTGCCGCAGCCGCACAGCAGCAGGGCGGGCAGGAGGAGGGTGAATCGGTTTTTCATCGCTGCGGCCCCTTACTTAGCGACCTGGGCTGCCGGCACGCCCAGGCGCTCGCCTGGCTCCAGCGCGCGATAGGTGCGCGCCGTGGCGTCCATCGTCAGCCGGTTGCCGTTGCCGGGGGTGAGGTTGATGTCGCTGATGGTGACGATGCGCGACAGCTGCGCCACGTCGTTGACGAAGGCGGCCAGGTCGTTGTAGGTGCCGGTCAAACGGATGGTGATGGGCACTTCGGCCATTTCGGTGGAGCGGATTTCGGTGCCGGGTTTGAACAGATCGAACTGCAGCCCGCGGCCGATGCCGGCCTGGTTGATTTCCGTCAGCAGCGTGTCCATGTCCGATTTGGTGGGCAATTGCTTCAGCAGCGCGCCGAAGGAGGCGTCGATTTCCTTCAGCTGCTGCTCCAGCGCGTCCAGATTGACCGCCTGCCGCTTTTTGTCGATGAAGGTCTGCTTCAGCTGTTCTTCCTGTTGCTTGGCCTGTTGCAACTGATCCAACTGGTCGCCCAGCACGAAGAAGTAACCGAGGCCCAGCAGCATCAGCAGCAGCACGGCCAGCGCCAGGCCTTGCGCCTGCAGCGGCCAATTGGGCATGTCCTTGGGGTCGAGGGCGCGTAGTTCGTCCAGCGTCATGGCTTGGCTCCGGATGGATTGGTATTTTTCAACTGCGTATCCGGCGGCGCTTGGCGCAGCGTGGCGTTCAGGGTGAAGGCGTTGGCCCGCTGGTTGTTGGCGATGGTGGCGGTGACTTCAACCAGCACTGGCGATTCGAAGGTTTCCGACTGGCCCAGCTGGCGCATGAAGTTGGACACCCGCGCGCCGGACTGGGCCAGGCCGGTCAGTGTCACTTGATTGCCGGTTTGCTTGAAAGAGCGCAGATAGATGCCGTCCGGCGTTTGCCGCACCAGCTGGTCGAACAGGTGCACCGCGCCGTTGCGGCCTTCCTGCAGCCTTTCCACCAGCTGTTTGCGCGCCAGCAGGTCGTCGCGCTGCTTCTTCAGCTTGCCGATGTCCTTGATCTGCCGGTCCAGCTTGCCGATTTCGGCTTGCAGAAACTGGTTGCGCCGCTGCTGGTCCGCTTGGATATGCCCCAGCACCAGATAGGCCGCGCCCAGCAGCAAGACCGCGGCGGCGATGGTCGCGCCGGTCAGCAACTGGAAACGCAGGCGATGCGCGGCTTTTTTCTGTTCGCGGTGGGGGAGGAGGTTGATCCGTATCATTCAGTCGAACCTCCTGAGCGCCAGGCCGCTGGCGATCAGCAGCGACGGTGCGTCCATCAGCAATTCCTTCAGTCGGATGGAGCCGGACTGTACCATGGTGGTGAAAGGGTTGGCGATCATGGTGCTGATCTGGGTGCGGCCGGCCACGGCGTCGTCCAGGCCGGGCAGCATGCTGCAGCCGCCGGCCAGCAGGATGTAGTCCACGCGCAGGTATTGCGACACGCTGACCGTGGTGTAGAAGAACTGCAGCGCGCGCTGGATTTCCTGCGCCAGCGAGTCGATGAAGGGATGCATCAGTTCCGATTCATAGCCGTCCGGCAGCGCCATGCTGCGCTTGCTGGCCTCGGCTTCCTCGAAGCTGATGTTGTAGCGGCGCTGGATGTCGCGCGTCAGTTGGTGGCCGCCGAACATCTGCTCGCGATAATAGATTTGCTGCCCGTTGCGGATGATGTTGCAGTGGATGCGCGTGGCGCCGATATCGAACAGGGCGAAGGTCTGGTTCATGCCGTGGTCCGGCAATTGCTGCTGGATCTGCTCGAACGCGGTCATCATCGCAAACGATTCCACATCCACCACCTGCGGCCGCAAGCCGGCCATTTCCACCACCGCGACGCGCTCTTCCACCTTCTCCTTGCGCGCCGCGCACAGCAGGACTTCCATGTCGTCGATGCTGGATGGCGAGGGCCCCAGCACCTGGTGGTCCAGATTCACTTCTTCCAGCGGGAACGGAATGATCTGGTGGGCCTCGTTCTCGATGATCTCGTCCATGTCATCGATCTGGCTCACCGGCACCAGGATCTTCTTGTAGATGGCCATCGGCGTGGGGATGGCGATGGCCACGTTGCGGACCGGGCTGTCCAGCCGTTTCCAGGCGCGGCGTATGGTTTCGGCGATGCCTTCGATTTCCACCAGATTGCCGTCGTTGACGGCTTCCTTGGGCAGCGGTTCGATCACGTACCGCTCCACCTGGCAGTTTCTGCCGTTGCGCGACAGCTCCACCAGCTTGATGGCCGTGTTGCTGATGTCCAGCCCCAGCCGCGGCGAATTGTGGGCTTTTCCCAGTCCCAGCTGTTCGAGCCAGGGCAGCTCGAGCTTCAGTTTTTCGAATAACATCTTCGCCTCAATCCGCTTCTCTGCAACAGAATTTCGAACTGTTGCCGCCATTGTTTGTCTTGTTGGCATTCACAAGACGTTATAATCCGCTTTCCAATGAAAGCCCATCGTATATATGCTCAGACGATTTCTTGCAATCATGGCGGGTGTTTTTCTAGGCGGTGTGGTATTGCTGGCGGGCGCCGCAGCAATTGCCGTCATCATAACCTACCCCCGCTTGCAAAGCCTTGATGTAATCACGGATTACCGCCCGAAAATCCCGCTACGCGTGTATTCCGCCGACAGCCAGCTGCTGGGCGAGTTCGGCGAGGAGCGGCGGTCGTTTTCCCGCATCCACGAAGTCCCGCAGTTGATGAAGCAGGCCGTGCTGGCCGCGGAAGATGAACGATTCTACCAGCACAGCGGCATCGATTACCTAGGCATCCTGCGCGCGGCGGTCGGCAATATCGTGTCCGGCCATACGCGATCCGGCGCCAGCACCATCACCATGCAGGTGGCGCGCAATTTCTTCCTGTCCAGCGAGAAGACCTTCACCCGCAAGTTCAACGAAGCGCTACTGGCGTTCAAGATCGAGCACACGCTGAGCAAGGACCAGATTCTGGAGCTGTATTTCAACCAGATCTATCTGGGCCAGCGCGCCTATGGTTTCGGCGCGGCCGCTCAGGCTTATTACGGCAAGTCGCTGAATGAGCTCAGCATCGGCCAGATGGCGATGCTGGCCGGCCTGCCCAAGGCGCCGTCGGCCTACAACCCGGTGGTCAACCCGGACCGCGCCAAGCTGCGTCAGCAATACGTGCTGCGCCGCATGCGCGAGCTGAACTTCATCACCGAGGATCAGTACCAAGAAGCGCTGAACGAGCCGCTGAAGCTGGCCAGCCAGGCTGCCGATACCAGTCAGCCCGGCCAGTATGTTGCGGAAATGGTACGTCAGGCCATGTACGAGCGGTACAAGGAAGCCGCGTACACAGAAGGCTTCAAGGTTTACACCACCATCGACAGCCGCCACCAGCAGTGGGCGTATGACGCGCTGCGCGCAGGCCTGACCGATTACGACCGCAAGACCGGCTATCGCGGCCCGGAAAGCTATCTGGACCTGCCGTCCGGCAGCGGCGAGGACCTGACCGAAGCGCTGGACGAGGCGATGGGCGACCTGCGCGACAGCGGCGGCATGCTGCCGGCCATCGTGCTGTCGGCCAGCCCGAGCGAGGTGCAGGCCTATATGCGCGGCGGCAAGACCGCGGTGATCAAGGGCGCGGGACTGGATTTCGCCCGCCGCGGCCTGAGCGCCAAGGCTTCCGCGCAGCAGCAGATCCGGCGCGGCGCGGTGATCCGCGTGCAAGCCAATCCCAAGGGTTACTGGGAAATCGTGCAGATGCCGGAAGTGGAAGGCGCCTTCGTGTCGCTGGATACCCGCACCGGCGCGATCCGCTCGCTGGTGGGCGGCTTCGATTTCAACCGCCGCAGCTTCAATCACGTGACCCAGGCCTGGCGTCAGCCCGGCTCCTCGTTCAAACCGTTTATCTATTCGGCCGGCATCGAGCGCGGCATCACGCCGTCCACCATGATCAACGACGCGCCGCTGTCGGTGCCCGGCGTCAACGGCCAGATGTGGGAGCCGAAGAACGATGACGGCAAGTTTTCCGGCCTGATCACGCTGCGCCAGGGCCTGACGCGCTCCAAGAACCTGGTGTCAGTGCGCGTGTTGATGGCCATCGGCACCGATTACGCCCAGCAGTACATCCAGCGCTTCGGCTTCTCGCCCAAGCAGCACCCGGCTTATCTGCCAATGGCGCTGGGCGCCGGCTCGGTGACGCCGCTGCAGATGGCGGAGGGTTATTCCGTGTTCGCCAACGGCGGCTACCGCACCAAGGCCTATTTCATCGACCGCATCGAAGACCAGTCCGGCCGCGTGCTGGCCAAGACCGTGCCCACCGTGGCCGGCCAGAATGCGCAGCAGGCGATCGATCCGCGCAACGCCTTCATCATGCGCTCCATGATGGGCGACGTGGTGCGCTACGGCACCGGCTTCCGCGCCATGAGCCTGGGCCGCACCGACCTCGCCGGCAAAACCGGCACCACTTCGGACTGGAAGGACGCCTGGTTCGTCGGCTTCAATCCCAATCTGGTGGCGGCCACCTGGGTGGGCTTCGACCAGCCGCGCTCCCTGGGCCGTTACGGGTACGGCGGCACCGCCGCGCTGCCGATCTGGATCAACTACATGGGCAACGCGCTCAAGGGCCAGCCGGAAGTGGAGCTGCCGGTGCCGCAGGGCATCGTGGTGAAGCCGGGCGCCGGCCAGCGCGGCGGCGACGAGTATTACTACGAGGAATTCCAGAAGACCAATCCGGAACTGCGCATCGACAACAGCGGCTCCGTGCCGGGCGGCGACGTCGACGCCAGCGCGCCGGTGGACGACGGCAGCAAGCCGGCCGCGCAGGACGCGGTGGAGAACGTCAAAGACCAGCTGTTCTGATCGGCTTCCAGTCCATGCGCCCGCCCCGACGGCATTCGCCGCCGGGGCTTTTTTGTGCGCGCCGGCCAAGATGGGCATAATCGAAGCATTTGGCATGGCAAGGAGGCCGCCATGAAAATCGCGCAACTGACCGATATCCACCTGTTCGCCAGCCCGCAGGGCAGGCTGATGGGCGTGGACACCTACGCGGCGCTGCGCAAAGTGCTGGCATCGGTGCGGGAGCAGCATGCCGACGCGGTGTTCCTGACCGGCGACATCTCGCAGGACGAGTCCGAGGCGTCGTACCGGCTGTGCGCCGAGGCGCTGGCCGGATTGGGGCTGCCGGTGCACTGGATCGCCGGCAATCACGATAAGCCGGCTACGGCCGCCCGCGTGTTCGCCGAATACGACTTCATGCATCCGCTGGATACGCTCAGGCTGGGCGGCTGGACTTTTCTCGGTGTCGATTGCTGCGTGGCGGGGCACGACGAAGGCCGCATCGACGACGCCGGCCTGGCCGCGTTGCGGAGCCGGTTGGCGCGGGTGGACGATGGCCCGGCGGCCGTGGTGCTGCATCACCATCCGCTGGCGGTGGGCACGCCGCTGCTGGACGACTGCATGTTGATGGACGGCGGGCGGCTGTGGGCCATGCTGGCGCAAGCCGAGCGCGCCAGGCTGGCGATCTGCGGCCATGTCCACGGCGATCATCGCATCGTGCGCGATGGCCGCGTGCTGGAAGTGTGCCCGGCCACCTGCTTCCAATGGATCAAGGGCACGCGCGAGGCGGCTATCGAAAACCGCCAGGGCTACCGCCTGTTCCGCTTCCTGCGCGATCATTACGAGGCGAAGACCCTGTTCTTGTGATCAGCCGCAGGCTTGGCCGCAAGCGGGGCCAGGGTTTATAGTCAGGCATCCTCAGGCGATGCCGCCGCGACGGCATCGCCTTGATGCAAGTTCAAGGAGAGCGGATGCCTTATTTCAAGTTGACCATTGTCGCCATTTTCATTCTGTCCACTGCTTACGTGCACCTGCGCGGCCGGGTGCGGCTGGGCTTCTGGCGCCAGTTGAGCGACCACTCCACCATCATGGCGCCGATCAATTGCTTCATGTACCTGTTCTCCAAAGTGCCGCCCAAGCCCTATCTGCCGGTGGAGCGCTTCCCGGAGCTGCAGGCGCTGACGGCCAACTGGGAAAAAATCCGCGAGGAAGCGGCCGCGCTGTACGACCAAGGCAATATCAAAGCCTCGGACAAATATGACGACCTGGGCTTCAACTCCTTCTTCAAAACCGGCTGGAAACGCTTCTACCTCAAGTGGTACGGCCAGGATCACGCCTCGGCCCAGGCGCTGTGCCCGTACACCACCCAGTTGTTGAAGCAGTTTCCCAATATCAAGGCCGCCATGTTCACCGCCTTGCCGCCTGGCAGCCGCCTGGTGCGCCACCGCGACCCGTTCGCCGGCTCCGTGCGCTATCACCTGGGCCTGATCACGCCGAATGACGACGGCTGCTACATCGATGTGGACGGGCAGAAATACAGCTGGCGCGACGGCGAGGCGGTGATCTTCGACGAAACCTATCTGCATTACGCCGAGAACACCACGGACCAGAACCGCATCATCCTGTTCTGCGATATCGAACGCCCGATGTGGTTCGCTCCGGCGCGCTGGATCAACCGCATCGTCAGCCGCGTGCTGGTGGGCGCGGCCAATTCCCCCAATCAGGAAGGGGACCGTACCGGCGGCCTCAACCGCGCCTTCCGCTACATCCAGCAGGTGCGCCTGTTCGGCAAGAAGATCAAGGCGCAGAGCCGCTTTGCCTACTACTTGCTGAAATGGCTGCTGCTGGGCGGCCCCATCGTGCTATGGCTGTTCTGGGGCGCGTGGCGCTGAGTCTGCCGCGCAGGCATGGAAAAACCGCATGTCGAGAGGCATGCGGTTTTTTGTTGCGCCGCCAGCCTGCGCGGGCTGTTGCCGTCCTGCGCTCCGGGGCTGGAAAGCGGCCGAGCTGGATGGCGTCGTACACCGACGAGCGGGACAGGCCGAAAGTGGAGATGGCTTCTGGCAAGCGCAGCGGCTGGGCGGTAAGCGAATGGGCAATGGCGGTCATGGGAGTTGTCCTTATCGTTTGAACTGAATAGCGGTGGATGCAATCGGATGCGCCGATCAGCGAGCGCAGTATTTCAGAAATTTCAAATCGAGTTTGGAGGGCTTGTTGTGTGGAATTGCCGCACAACAAATAAACTTGAAAAGCCAAGAAAACACGGATTTGGCTATTGACGATAGACGATGGGCTTGAAATGGGAGATGTGATTTTTTAATATCTGGACCGTATCGGACCAATACGGACTGCGCCGGACATGTTCGGCGACAGATTTAAGCGGGAAGAAATGGGAAAGGGCGGAAACGTCAGTCAGCTAAAACGGTGGCTGCATGCGTAGAGTGCATGAAAACGCATGAATCTCGGCAGCAGAAAAACAACGCGCTAGGCCATACGGTGCGGGCTTGGCGCGGGTTCATGCAGGTGCATGATTAGCGGCACATGAAGCGTGGGGGCGAGGCGGGGCTTCGATAGCGCGCGCTGGGGTAAAGCGTGGGTCGGGAAGGCATATAGATTATTACTGGATTTTTCAGCGTGGATTTGATTTTGGGTCTTATTAGCTTGTTCTGTGAGGTTTTAAGGCCGGGTATTTGATGTGGTGAAAGTCAGGCCAGCCTTCCTGTGAATACAGGGTTTGAGTTCCTTTATAGTTGATGCTAATTAATAATAGGCGGTAAAACAATTCTAGGCATGAAAAAAAGTCGTTGGTTAAATTTTGCACTTTATTTGCATCGTTTTCGCTTAAGTTGCCTGCGTGAGCCGAAGCGTTTCTCACTCTGCACCAGGTCTCTGGAAGTTTTTCGTTGATGTAGAGTATTTTTTCAAGGTTGTACAGGGCATTTTTTGTGCTTGTATTTTCTGTGCTTTTTAGGTTCATAATCAATCGTTCTTTGATTTTTTTATCAATTGTAGCTAGCTCAATTATGGGAATTGAGTTTGTTGCATTTTCAATAAATGTTTGATCGGGCATCCCGTGTGTATAAAAATACTCTTTTACGATTCCTTCAATGGACGTTGTTAATGTGAGTGCGGCTATTTCAATGTCAATTTTGCGTGAGATGTGAATTTTTTTCCAATATCCAAAGTAATAGTTATTGGTAATTTGAAATTCTTGTAGATAGCATCTTATCAACTGTATGCAATCATCAGCCCGAAATGGGTGTGAGGAAGGAAATGGTGGGCTGGTTAATGATTTTTCTTCAAGTGATATGCTTGAATGTATCTGTGTGGTTACTAAATTTTCAAATTGAAATTTTCTTAGGATCGGCTGAATAACTCCCCCAGTCAAAATGCCTAGAGATTCTTCTAGTGCTGTTACGTAGGGAGGGCAAATGCTTTTGATCGATAGGATGGTTATTGTTGTTCTATCTTCTTGGGTGTCAATAGTTATTGTCTTGTCTTCTTCAGTAAATTTTAAAATGCTCAGAGATGAGTATTCATTGCGATCAATCCATTCATTGCATGCAATGTTTAATTTGTGTGGGATTGTTATTTCAGCAAACCCTATTTTGTCAGTGTTTTCTATTTTTTTTGTGCTGTAGAGATTGTGAACTAAAATCTCAATCGAGATAAAATCCTTGTGGTTTGAATTGATTTTTTTGATCAAAATATTTTCGGCGTGCCATTCTGTATCGTTTGGCTGGGTTGTCGATAAATTAAAGTAGTGTTTCTTTGAAACAATTTTCCCCGGAGTGCCATTGTTGGGGGGGGCGGGACTCTATCGCCGAGTTTTCAATTTTGTGAAATATTTTTATGTAAAATCCACCGTTGCTGTTTTGTGTAATCAGGCCTGGCCCTGTATATGTGATAGGGTTTTTACTCTCCTGTTGAGTAAGTGTTATTGTTTTACAGTCCGTGGTGAATTTTGATTTAAGCAAATTTTCAATCATGGCTTTGTCTGCTTGTATTGTAATAAAATATGCTGCTGCTTTTGTTTTTAAATATGGGTTTTCTGTTGTCAATAAATTCAGCCCACCACTGCATCATTTTATTTCTCTCCTCTATGTACTCGGCACGATTGTAAGCCGCCCGTACTTTGTTTGTTTCGATGTGGGATAATTGACGCTCAATAGCATCCGGGTTGAAGCCCTCTTCATTCAAGATGGTTGATGCCGTCGAGCGGAAGCCGTGGACATCGGCTTTGCCCCTGAAGCCCATGCTGTGAAGAGCGCGGCGCAGGGTTTCCGGCGACATGGGACGGCGTGGACTGTTGCGGTTGGGGAAGATGTGCTCCCGTCCGCCGCTTATTGCGTGGAGTTGCTGCAGCACTTCCAAGGCTTGCCTAGATAGTGGGACCAGATGTGGCGGCGCGGTTTTCTTGGACTTCTCCGGCAGCTTGCGATGTTCCGGCGGGATGGTCCACAGCGCCTTGTCGAAATCGATTTCTTCCCACCTGGCCATGGCCATCTCTCCGACGCGGGTGAAGGTCAGTAGCATCAGCTTCATCATCAGCTTAGTTTGCACGCTGCCGTCATATTTCTCTAGTGCTTCCAGAAAGGCAGGGATGTCCTCACGCATCAGCGCCTTGCGTGGCGTGGATTGCTGGGTTTTGAGAGCGTCGGTCAGTGGAGAAGCCGGGTCGCTGTCACAGCGGCCGGTCAGGATGGCAAGGCGGAAGACTGCTGAGCAGCGTTGCCGCAGGCGCTTAGTGGTATCGATGTTGCCGGCGCTCTCCACCTTGCGCAGCACTTCCAGCAGCTCCAGCGGGCGAATCTCATTGATTGGCCTGTCGCCGATGTAGGGGAAGATGTGGGTCTTCATGGCCGACAGGACACGCTCGCTGTGGGCGGCGGACCATTCGTGGCTTTCCCTTTCATGCCACCCCAGCGCGATGGCTTCAAACGTGTTGGCTGTCGCGGCTTGTTTCAGCACCTTTTCCAGCTTGCGCTGTTCTGAAGGGTCTTCGCCATTGGCCAGCTGCCGACGGGCGTCGTCTCGCTTGAGGCGGGCTTCCTTTAGTGTGGTCTCCGGGTAGATGCCCAGGGCCAGGCGTTTTTCCTTGGCGTTGAAGCGGTACTTCAGCCGTCAGTATTTGGAGCCATTGGGCATGACTTCCAGGTACATGCCTTTTTCGTCTGACAGGCGAAGCGGCTTGCCGTCCTCTCTTGGTTTAGCCGTTTTGCAGGCGGTATCAGTCAGGGGCATGGAGCTGTTTTCGGGTGCATTTGGGGGCATCGAAATGTGCCCCCTTTGTAGATGCCCTCAAGTATGCCCCCATGTGCTCCCGGCTTTCAATGGAACTATTCGGACGGCTTTGGACGTAAAAAAACCGCAAAGCCTTATCTGGCGCGGGTTTGTGGACTTTCTCGGACTGCTTTGGAAGTGTGGGTGGCGCCCCGACAGCAATCGAATTTGTTCTGTATTATTATGTTTTTATTTGATTTTTCTTTTTGTAGTGGCGTAAAAGGTACGCAATATGGTACACGGATTGGCTTTGCTGCAACACTGCAGGTAGATGGTCCGCCAGTATTGCCTAGTGGGGACCTGAGCAGCTAAGCCGCCCCCAAACTTGCAGTTTCGAGTGTGGACTACTTACCACCACCCAAACCTTTGCATGAACTCTTCTCTACTGGCCCCCAGCGCCCCCAGCCAATCGGCTAACTCGACGATGTCCAGCCGGCGTTCCAAGTTTTCCACTTTGGCCACATAGGACTGCGGGCGAGACAGGGCAACCGATAGGGCGGTTTGTGTGATGTCTCGTGCTTCTCTCTCTGCGACAAGCTGTCTAATAAGGCTCTTGTAGCGGTCATCATGGATGGTCTTCATCCAAGCATGGCAGCACTTGTGCAAAATTATCCCAAAATGGGATAATTTTCTTGGCATTCTAACTGGCAGAGGCAATCATGAAGCTGAGAACTTCGATCGCGTTGGTGGTGGCAGGCAGCTGCCTGCTGCTTTTGCCGCTGGTCTTCTTATCCGGCTGGCTGAAGTACCTTCTGATGTTTGTGGGCTCGGTGATGTTGCGCGCGGTCTGGGAGTGTTATGCGGGAGTAATGCCTGCTGAATCGGATCAAGAAACTTCGCCATGCTTCAAGGGGTTTGATGAAACGAACTATGGTGATGTGATGCAAAATTGGCGCGGCCTTAATAGCCACAGCCTAGGTGATCATGATCTATAAATCGGCCTTTAGGTGGCAACATGAAAGTTCGCGTTCAAATTGCGCTGGTGATATCAGGGATTCTTGCTCTATTTCTACCGTTATTTTGTATGGCGGGTTGGCTGAAATACTTGATAATGTTTTTGGGTGCCCTTGCCCTTCATGCGGTTTGGGATCTGTACGCTGGTACTCCGGTTGTCGAAAAAGAGCGTAGTCAGTCTCTGACGTTTTCTGAGGACGATTACAAGGTCAGCGAAAACGACTGCTCGCACTGGGCAGACATTGGTATCGGCATGGGAGTTGGGCGAGACGATTGATTAGCTGGAACCAACGAGTGGTGTATACCAATTGATGAGGTAATTGCTATGTTTAGATTTTTTGCTGAATTCTGGTTTGCTGTACGCCAGGGGCCGCGCTTGTACTTTGCTCCACTTATTGGGGCGATCAAGGGAGTGCAAGACGCTGTCAGAGCAAACCCTAGTCAAAAATAGCAGATAGAAGAGTCAGGCCTTCTCGCCTATTTAGGGGGGAGGTTTTTTATTCGGTGGGAAGTTGTGATAATGCAACATATTTACTTGTTTTTTCTCAGGAAGAATAAGCAAGTTATTGATTAATAAGGCGTTGTCCTTGGCTTCTACTTGTCTCGGAGTGAGAAGAAAATCCTTCTTAAAAGCTTGTTGATCCAGTATTTCAGCGTTCATACACTGAGAGTGCAGATTGATTGATCTCCTGTGATAACGCTGCCGTCTGCAGGCAGTACTTGCGGCAAACGTTCCATCCAGCACGGCGCTGGCTGGAATTTTTGTTTGTGGAGTGGAAGATGCTGGACAACGTTTTGCAATTTTACCCGACAAGACCCAAGAATGACTTAATAGATTATTACTTAGCCCTTCAGAAGCTTGAGGCGGATATTCTTATTTATAAAGATGAAGAGAGCGTTTCTTTGGGGGCTAAGCAAGAGATACATCTTGCGAGAAGAGAGCAGCTTAAATCATACGGTATGTGTGCTCAGAGAATCATTGATTGGTGGGCGAAGGTGCAGGCAGCTGAGCACAAGCTTGCGATTGAGCAAGGGAGAGTCATCTCGATACCTGTTGGTAAACAGTATGGGAAACGGCTCAGTAAGCACAAGTATGAGGAAAAAATCCTCTATGAACACAGGCGTTCATTTTTGTCGGATACGCCGGAAAATCGAGCGCTAACCTCAGTTGAAGGATTTAAGTCATGTTGTGGTGAGACCATGGTTTTGATGAGTGCTATCGATGCCGGTAGGTCTGATACAGTCATTAAAAAGAAAATTAAAAAGTTATCAGAAGGGTGTAGTGCGAAGTATTTATTTCTGGGAAAGGCGCTGATCTTGGTTGAGTTGGCTCTGGCTGAGTGTGAGAAACTGATAAAAACGAATGGTGAAAAAGGCCTAGCTTCAGATAGCCTGGTCAGGCTGGAGATGGAAATATCTGAGTTTGTTGAATACTCGAGTTATGAATTTGTTCATAAGGATAACCGAACGGGGGCAAGAGCTCATGGGCTAGCCACGAGAGATGCCAGGTTAAGAGAAGTTGTGAAAATGGCGTTCCAGGGTTTATTGCATGAGCGGAATGATTTGAGTGATGTGCAGGTTGATGATCTATTTGCAGAGAATGCTGCGAATAAAGCTATTATTCATATTTTAGATGATGAGCGGGATTTGAAGAAAAAGTCGGTGAAATTTAAAGAACTATTGGCTGATGAGATAAGATGTAAAGTTCTGAACGACTATTTTGTGGCTTGCGGAGAACTCTACCCAGATAGCTATGTAGACAGTCCTGTTGAGGAAATTACCCCGATCGACTCGTCTCATGCGATGCGATCTTATATCGTTGCTCACTTGTCTGCTAGAAAGAAAGCTAAGGTAGCGCTGGGGTTGATTTATGGTGCATCATGATTGGAGAGGTTGTATAAAATACAAGGTGTTTTTTGCTGTATTAACTTTTGGGTTGATGGGGAATTGCTTTGCATCTGAAACTATCTCTGTTGATTTAGGGAAAGTTCAAGTTTTTACAACTGAAGCCGGTTCTCGCCCTGGGCCGATGATGAAGGTTTTTGGTACTAAAGTGGCTGTGGTCGATGAAGTTCATCCCGAAATGGCTCGCGCATTGGAGGGTGAGGTGGCCAAGCAAGGATATGCTATTGCCAAGCCGGGGGAGTTAAAACATCCATATACAATTGAAGAAATTTATGCTGGAGATGCTGACGGATATAATCCACCGCACAGCCCGGAGTCATCCGGTTATACTTTTCCAGTTTTTCAGCTGCTTGGCAGTGCCATAGTATGTGGAACCTTTCATATCTGCAATGATCCCTCTATTGCAGCAAATATCGCGGGGGAACGTTTTAATGACGTTACGCGGAATGTAACTCGTGATGCCAGACCTGATCAGTTGCCTGGTGAGAAGCAAAATAAGCTGTTGGTGGTAAGTAAGCTATGTACGGCCGCAGGTCATTTGTGTGCATCTTCAGTTGCTATTGGTGCTGCAGCAGAGGTTAGTCTGGATGAGTTGAGGATGGCAAATGCCAGAGAGGGTTTCTCCAGAAGTCTGAAGTTAAAATAAAAGAATGAGAGGCTTTGCCTCCCATTCTGGTTTTATTATTGTTGCTGAAAGATGTCGCCATGCAAAATCAACATTTTCATGTTGATTGTTGTGTTGGCTTTTTGCATTATTGAACAAGTTTCCTTGTTATCAGTTCTGTAGTTCATTGTGACTACCCCATCCATGGATGGGAGTCATTTTGCATATCGTCTCAATGATGATGCCTTGCTCATCGGCTTGTATTGACTGTGAATCCTGTTGAATTTCATCAATTATTAATTTTGAGTAATGGTCGACTTTGCTGATCCATTTCAGGATGTTGGCAACTTCAGTTTGCGCATCATCAGGAATGCACAAAGCAGTTGTCTGATTAATCATCAGATAGGCCCGCTCAAATTCTCCAAGTTTATGTGTGCAAATTGATAATTGCTGGATGTGGCTAGTCGCGCGACTAATTTCTATATGATCAACCAGGTCATACGTTACAATGTGAATCAGGCCAGCTCCTAGCAGGGTTAGTTCGATTTGATGAACTTGGGCCTCGATGATGATTTTGCGTTGCTGGCGTTGGATGTAACTCATATCTTGTTCTCCAGGGTTGTGGATAGGTCCTTGCCTGGGGAGATGTGAAACAGTGGTATGTAAGCAGCCCTGCGTCTGTAGCTGGCACGATTAGTATTTTCCTTGACTCTTTGATTTATGCATTCCAGATTCGAGTTTGTGGTTCGATAGTCTGCTGGATTCTAGCAGTCCATTTAAAAGCTCTATGATGTGATTTCTATTTGGAGAGATGAGGCTGCTGTCTGAAGCGCTGATAACGCGGCAGGGTGCGTGGGAGATGCTCTGTTGAGGAAATACGATGGACTATCAGGGACCGGGACGCGTGCATGAAAACTGTCGGAAATAGCTGCGTTCCGTTCCTATGCAGCGCTTAATGACGTTCTTTCGAGCCGAAGTTCTGGAGTTGTGTACCAGTCGCCATCAAGTAGGAGCAGTTGATTGTCCACGCTGTATTCTCCGGAAAGAATGAGACCAGCGGCTAAGGTGAAATAATTCGTTACGGCGCTATAAGGGGTTATGTTGGTAACCCGCTTTATGCCTCTATACATTGGATGGCCGCAAGTGCTGTCGCCAAGAGGGCTCATCGTTATCCAGCGAGGTCGAGCTGGCAAAGGCGGGAAACGGCGGAGGCGAGGGCTCAAGCCGGCTGAATACGTCGACTGTTTCATCTATGAGCCAGGAGTGATCCTCAGACACCCGGGGGGCCAAGTAGTGCAGGTAGACGATGCCGGTCTGTGAGTTCATCCGGAACGTGCCTAGCGTGTCCTGGTTGCGTTGCCGCCGCAGATCGGAGGCCTTGCTGTGAAGCTCGGTATCCATAGCGATGTGGATAATGCCCCGACCATGGCCGGCAATCTGCTTGTCGGCTTCCGACAGCTTGCTGCGCACGTATTTGGCCTTGCGCTCGATCGCCTCCTGCGCGATGCACTGCCAGGTCACGACGGATCCGAACTTCATTTGGTCTATGTACCTGGGATCTTCGGGATAGACCGAGGTCTCTGCGGTGAGGTGATAGTTGCGCTCTGAAACGACGCGTCCCGAGAGAAGCCGTGCCATCTTCGTTCCGAAGTAAAGATAGCTTTCACGCGTGTCGTTATGTACGGCAGCCACGTTGGCGTTGCGGATAAGGCCGTTGCCTAACTGATCCCGCCACGAGTAGCCGTCGGAGAGAAGTATCGGACTTTCCAGCATGTGCTTGACCTGCTGTAGGAGGTAGTCGACCGGCACGTCGGCCAGCTCCTTCACGTAGGTCACATCGACATCGACAGACAGACGTTGCTCGTGCAAAAACGGCTCGAGCTTCTGGAAAATCTCCATGTGTCGGCGATGTTCTTCGATCTCATAGTCTCCCCGCTGCAGGCGTTTTAGCTCCACGAACAGCTCGTTGCCCGACCCAGTACTGGAGAGCCGCAAATCCGGCGTCTTTCCGGGTCCTTCTTCGATGAAGGCGACGTCAAAACCTTCCGCAGCATAGTTGCTGGCCATGACCAGCTCGAACAGTGCGGTGTCTGGAAGTACTTGGCTCTGACGAAGCATGCGCAGTGCTCGATCCGGCGCGCCTTTGACCTGCTTCAGCGCAGGCAGGTTCGCTCCGAGCTGTTTGAGCCAAGGTGCGACGTGGGATACGAGCGTGAAGTCATACGAACGACGATCATCGAGCAGCGATTTTCCCTGAGCCAGGTAGGCGGCGACGATGTCCGGTCCAATATCTGACCACGAAGGATCCTTGCCGCGGGCGGCGACGTCGGACGTGACCTCGTGGTAGCGTCGTTGGGCGGCTATTAACCTGTCAAAGAAGGCAGAAGGGTCGCCGGTGGAGGAAGCGAGCCAGACGAGGGCGGCAGCGATCTCGGGATCATTCTCGATCCCGCCTCCGATTGAAATGTAGGGGCTGGGTCTCTGCGGCGTGATATGCGTTGCCATCATGGGCAAGCCCACAGAGCCGGCTCGGTCAGCGGCACGAAGTTTACTTGGTTGGTAGCGACATCCAGGCTGTTCATGCCAGCTTTGGCGTTCTCCGACGACCCATGGTAACTAACCTGCCACTGAATGTCATGGTGGCCCAGATGCCGGAGCAGCTCCAGCAGATAGGGGCGGTCGACAGCCGACAGCGAGTGACCCAAAATGAAGATTTTCTTGATGCCCGACAGACTTTGGAAGAAGGGCTGATTCGTTTCGATCACGCGCGCCGTGGGCTTGAACGTTTTGGTGAAGTAGCGATCGATGATTCTGTTGCCATCTATGACGCGGACATCAGTCGACTCGGGATCGATACCGTGGTTGAACGAGTCTGCCGCGGTGCGTTCCCAGCCGTGCCCAAGGACAAGCTGGTCATTCGTGCGCGCCGCCGCTCCATGGATGTGGTTCACTCTCTCATCTCGAATGCTGTATACACGCTGCAGCGTGTCGGTATAGTTGAATGTGAGGTAGCATGCGTCCTGGCGCAGCGGGAGCAGTTTGCTGATCATCAGTGTTGGCTGAGGAGTGACGAGCTGACGCACCCATTCGCTAAACCGAAGGTGCAGTGTAGATGAGATCGCTGTAACCACTCGGTCCAGCTCGTACTCGTAGTCGTGGTGTCCTGCCTCGCTCCAGTCATCGGCGCTGTAGGAGGGCAGGTATGCCGCGGCATCGTCGAGGAGCGAGTCGGTATCGAGGTGTGCAAGCTGTGCCTCGAATTGCCACCAGAAGTCGTCATCGACAGAAAAGTAGCGTTCCAATTGATCGTAGGTGTCGGCATCGACTTCCTGCAAGTACCGGCCGAACGCTGGATATGAGGACTGGACGTTATGGTGCAGGTCGAATCCATTGCCGATGATGTACAGGATCTGTTCGCCAGGTGTCACCGGTGAAACATAGCCGCCCCATCCCTGGTCGAGTTCCTGCCGAGCCATCTCATCTCCTCGTAGTGTTCATTTGCCAAGCCGCCCTTCATCACATCAGCGTGCCGCGAAGCGGTCGAATACGGTAGGCTGATGGCCGATAGCAGTCATGCTAGCACAATGACATTGAAATCCGCTAAGGCCGACAAACTTCACGCTTGTCGCATCGACCCGCCGGCCAACTGGATATTATACGAGTCATGGATGACCCTATCCATCAGCGAATCCGCTACTGTTTTGTTGTCAAAGGCGTCATACCAGGCAACTATTACGAGGCGGAACGATGCGTGGCGTTTACAGTGGGGCGGCTAGATTAGCTGCCGGTCCCTTGCCGGCGAGCTCATGTGTGAGGATTGGCATTATGGCGATGCTGTGCAGATAGACATCATCTGCGCCGGCCTGTCGTTGCGTTTCCCTTAATGCAAAGCGACGCTACAGGACGGGCAGTGTAGTACTGAGCGAGATTAACCTTGGATTGCCGCGGCTAGATGCTTGGCGGCGTAAGGGATGGCTTCGGTAATCTGGGAGCGAATCGATTCGGCTTGTAGTTTGGTCCAGGCTGGGTTATCCACAGTCAGTTCCGGTGAGTGAATGGCATGTTCAATTTCACCGTTATCCAGCAGGGTGAGAACGGGCAAGCCGCTTACTGGAAAACCTGCCCCAAACAGGTCATGCCAACCTTCTCGTACTTCCCCATCTTGGTGCCAGCTGCCATCGACAAAACATGGGCTGGCGATGGCTCGATGCATGCGAGGGAAAAAAGCTAAGCCGATTTGGCATAGGTCCATGTCGACGATGTCGCGGTCAGTCAGGCCTTCGATGACCTCTTGTAGGATTTCGATCAGCTCTTCAGTTTGTTGATGCATGTTGGTCTCCATTTCGAGAGGGGCTGGGCGCAGCCAATCCTGGCTTCGCGGTTTGCCTGGCAAAATGGAGATGGGATACAGGGAGTGATAATCCTCTGCAGCAATGTGCTATCTGGCTATTCTACTTCGCCTGCTTGTTTGGGCGGAAGCGAATGTAGGGCAGATAGCTGATCTGTCTGGGTTGTGGCCCGGCAGCCGGCCGTAGCCGTTTCCACTCGGCCCGCAGGTACTTAACCAGCAGGCCGACTTGGCGCCGCACGAGACGGAAGCCTGGTTCGCCGTACAACTGATCTTGCAGCCGCTCTATCGACAGGTCACGAGGGATGTCATCGAGCTCGATGATCCGGCGCCGATGCGGCGGAAGGGCGGCGATCAGGTGAATGCGCTCGCGGTATTTCTGTAGGTGGGATGGAGTCATCTGCCAGGTCCAACTGACCCCATCATGGATCAGCTGATGGTGGCCATCTAGCATTGTCAGCCGAGTTTGCTTTTGCCGCAGGTCTTGTAGCTGTTCCCGCACATGGACCCGCCCGACCCCTTCTGTTGCCATCAGCACAAACCATAGCTGCTCGGATTGGTCTTGCTGCGGATGCCCGCGTACCTGCATAGCAAAAAGAGTGCTGGTTGCTGCACCTGCGCGCTTGCGACGTGCTTTTGATTGGCGAGAAATTTCCGATTCATACAACTGCGCGAATTTCCTCGCCATGGTATCGAATTTTTCACGTTCGATATGTCCAGTGATGTAGTGATAATAGCCGTTCCCCGCGGCTTGCTGCAGGCGTTGCATAAACGTCAACTTGCTTTCGTAAAGCATATTTATCCTTGGCAGATAAGCACTGCTCAATGCGCATTGCGCAGTTCACAGAGCGGATTGCATGGTTCAGATTGCACATTGCGCTAAGGGCTAAGACAAAATTTATGCCGAGCTTAAATAAAGGAACAGCATGCACCGTTCAAGGAGGAGGGGGTGTGGGGTTGGCCGGAGTGGAGGCACAGCATAAATAGAGATTCCATTTGCGAAAATTTCTACTTAGCGAGGCATGAAAATCTGAACCCTCTCATCACTGATTTGCGGCCCAATCCCCTTGCCACTCCCTACCTTCTTCTTGAACGGTAAAGCAGCTTAAATTTTAACAAAGCCTAAATTTAGAAAATGGTTACGATGGCGATAACGATTATGGGGAGTCCTTATGGTCTTCCTTATGCATTCCCATAGGCTCCGCTCGAGCAAGGGCCTTGTCTGCTTTGGCTTTGTTCCCTTTTACTGAGCGTTCCATGACTTTGAGTCGATTTTCTATCGCGGCTTTCTTCTCAGCATCGAGTTTGTGGCTTTTCCAAAAACGGCCCTCTATGGAAAAAAATTTGGCAAGGATCTCCCTATCTTTTTTCCATTGCTTGAGTGGTATCCGTGTTATCTGGCTTAACGCTGCATCGTCATCTGGTAGTGAGTTATTTCTCCAGTAGTCGCATATGAGTAAGGTATAAGCTCCAATTTGTTGAGGGGTGAGGCGAATGGTGGATGCGATGAAATTGTCAATGTAAATAGGCATCCAAATTGAAACGTCTACCTCGGCCTTAGCTTGCAGCTTTTCTTTGTCATCGGACATGGTTTCTTACTCCAATCGTGGTTGTGAAAGTATCTTTAAAGCTGTAACGCATGCTCATAAAATCTGGATGATTTGTTTTCATCCATTGATGTCCATATTGAAATATTGGAGTGATGGGAGGTAGGTGTGAAAAATAGGCGCTTAGGTTGTTATTGCGTAAGTTTTTGATTTTAAATTGATTTTTATGATTTATTGTTGTTTTGCGAGAAAAAGCATTTCTCAAAGACATGGCGTAAAATCATTATGCGATCCGCAAAAGGGTTGTGACCTCTACACGCTGAATGTGCAGGGGCTGCCAACCCCAATTGCACGTTTGTGACTCGACCAACTCAACGCCAATTGAGCTGGGAGCTGCTGAAGCCGCGTGCCCGTAATTGGGCTGGCGCGGCTGCGAAGGGCGCTGGGAGGTGAAAACCCTCCCTTCGACCCAATCGCCAATTAGTTAGGGATTGGGCGACACGGAAACGGCGCTGCGTAGGAAATGGCGCAGTGACCTGCCATGATGTGAAAGCGGGTATATAGTCCCGCCCTGGGGATCTACCGAAAGGGGATGACCAGTGCCAGACACGGAGGCTTCTGAGGTGCCAGTAATGGCACAGGGTATTGAGGAGAAATCTGGAAATACTGGGAGCAGGAGAAATCTTGCCTCGATGGACAGCTTAATCGTGTAACGGCGCCGTTCGACGGTGCTGTCTGGAGAAAAAACAAGCCACTGACCGCAAGGTTAGTCAGGGCATGTTGAAGCGTGTTTCGAGTAACTCATCGACTTTGGAATCTCACGAGAGTGAAACTAGGTTGAAACCTGGGTAGGCGTAGCCTAGAAACATAGCGGAGTGCGGTGGCGTGGTTTTTCGGAGTAGCGCGTGGCTAACGTGGGAGCCGCCTACTGTCATAGAAACTGGATGGCACCGGTGGAGGCAGAGGCGGGGGAGATTCACTGAGTAGTGTCTAGCCGTATGGCAAGGGCAGACCAATTGGGCAGACCTGACGGATGTTCTCTTGGCGAAAGGTGATGGCAGCAACTGATGTCAAAAAGCGTTTGATTGAAACCCGTGCCGAGGGTGGCACCTCGGCTCTTTTTTGCGGAGAGACAAGCAGCACAACATATAAACAATCGGCATGACCAAAACTAGAAGTAAGATTGAAATGTGCCTTTGGCATGACTTCAAACTACTCGCCAGTCGCTTTTGCGACTGGCGTTTTTATTTTGGCACTGTTGGACAGCGCCATCATAATATTGTCGATAACATCCTGAATCCTTATTTTTCGCACCTACTCGTGGCAAAGATTGTGGACGATGATGGCCATCATTGATTTTTGATGGACATGCGAGGGTAGAAATGAAGTCTAATCCGATTGTTTATGAGACCGCGAGATCAATGCTTGCCGTAAGATTACTGCGAATTTGGGAGGTTGAACTACTGATAGGCACTAAGAAGAGCTGGATTTGGGCATGTGTCGCTCATGGATCATTTCCCAAGCCAATCAAGTTATCTTCCCGAATCACTGCTTGGCGTGGACAGGAGGTGCTGGACTGGATGGATTCACGAGGTGGACGGTAAAGTGGACCAAACCTGCCCGTGATCACGGGCAGCAGCGTTGCGCCGACTTGCCATACTCAAGTACTGCCTGCGTCGGCGCGTCTTGCCCGAGCCGTGAAACTGATTTTTGTTAGCCGCTCTAAATATATCTAATAAACGAGGGGTAATTCATATCAGCATCACTGCGAACAGGCTAGGGAGAGGGGCTTCTGTGGATTACAGGCAAGGCAGCTTATCGGCTTAAATGCCCCCTTGAAAGCGGAGAAAGGTATGCGTACCGACTGCCACATCCCCATCCCTGCGTCAGCTGGAGCGTGTCGCTTCACCTCCTCAGGCTTGAGAACGGCGAGGCGAGGCTCTCCTTCTGATACGTCCCAAAGATGGAATACATGGAAGAGTGCATCCTCGGCTACTTCCCATTCGTTGCGCGAGACATAAAAAAATCCTGCGAGTCCCTGCGTAGTCGTTTTTACTTCGATGACGAGCCTGCGCGAGTCCCTGATGTCTCGGCGAGACAAGACATCGTATCCGTCCGAGTTGCTGTCCAAGGCGACCCATTTCGGATCAGCGCCCGTTCTGAGCTTCTCATATTCCAGGGTCATGCGCTCGCCAGTTCTTCCTATTTGAGTCAGGGCTTCGTCCCTGGCACCACGCGCGCGTCTCGCCAAGTCGTCCCAAAAGGCGACGGTCTCTGCGTCCCCGTCATAGGCAAGCCCGGCCTCGACGAATATCTGTCTTAGCTCCTTCGGAGCGTGCATCAGCACCTCGCGACGCCCCGAGGAGGCTAGTTGGAGCCATGGGGGATCTCGCGCGTCGATGTGGTCCAGTACCAGAACGCGCAGTTTGGTACGACTACTAGGGACAGCTAGGGCTCGTTCTCCTCGCGGGGTAGGCTTGAGGAAACCATCCGTACTCACCGACAGCCAGCGAATGTCTAGTGCCGCGTCTAGTATGTCTTGCGGCGAAACGGCTCCCAAGGACAGAGAGTGGACCGCGCTCGGAGTTAGAGGGTAGCGCTCAGCCACCGAGAGCAGTTCTATGCAGCCGAAAGCCACACTCGGAGACATGGGTCTCATATTCCTCCTCCGAGAGAAGCCAGTAGAGCTCTAACATCCCCCTCATCGAGTCCGCTCTCGCCCACGTCCTCGTCTTCCTCGTCGGGGTCCATCGGTACCGGGGCTATCTTCAGGCCTGAGTCGTTTAGCGCGTCCGCCATCTGAGCGACCTTGAACTCGAGCCGCTGGCGGACCGTTTCGTCCACGGTTCCCGCGCATTCGACGATTTCGATGGTAGTCTGCTGGTTGGTCGGGAGGCCGAGTCGATGGATGCGATCCTCTGATTGAAGATATTGTGCGGCGTTAAAGTTCCGGTCCAAATAAATAGCATGGTGGCAGACCGTATGGAGACTTATGCCTTCCCCTGCGGCGGCGGGGTTGGCGACCATCACCATGACTCCCGGATCGTAGTGGAATAGGCGAATTTTCCCTTCGCGCGTCTCGTCGTCGTCCTCATCCCCGGCATCAACACCGCCGTGAATGAATACGGCTCCCAAATCCTGAAGGCTTTCTGACAGGAATTCGACGTTCTTCACGAACGACGACCAGATCAGCACCTTGTGTCCTTCTCGGACTAGGGAGCGAGCTCGTTTTACAACGTAGCGCAACTTGGGGCCGCGACCTTCGGCGATAGCTTGCGCAAGTTCCTTCGAGTGCGCAAAGGCGATCTCCTCGGCTAGCAGTGCCGGGTTGGACACGAACTGAAGGATTCTGGTGACGGAGCGACCCAGATGCCTGAAACGTTGCCTGCCCGTCTGGCTCAGAGCATGAGCGGCCTCTCGGGCCACCTCGCTCTTCATGAGTTCATATAGACGAGCCTGAAGGGGGTCCATCGTCAACGTCTTTCGAAGTCTAGATACGTCCGGAAGCCCCAGTTCGCTCTTGTTTGTTCGCACATAGACTGGCTTCACCAAGTCTACGACGTTCTCCTCTGTCGCCTTGATTTCGGGGAAGAGGAAGTTGAACTGCGGGAGAAGGTCTGACGGAGCCTGCGGCATCGGAGTCCCGGACATGACCAACTTGCTGACGGGAAGATGGGAGAAGCCGAGAACGGCGTCAGTAGAGATATTGTTTCTGCCCTTTATCCGGTGGCTCTCGTCGAGGAATACATGGACGCGACGGCCAGCGAGATGTTCGGATATCGTCTCCTTCACTCGGGCGAGTTGTTGATAGCTGATTATCATGAACCGCGGGTCCGCGCGCAACTGGCTGGGAATCTTATCGCCCTTTCTCAGGCGCACGAAAGCCCTCGTGCCTGGTAAGCACGAATCCAACTGTTCGTCCCAGGCGGCGAACGCGTTCTTCGGCGCGATGACCAGAAGCCGATCCTCTGGCTCAGCTCGATAGGCGAACGTCGCCAGGGCTTCGGTCGTCTTGCCCGCTCCTGGAACGGAGAACGTCGCGCCGGCTGGCAACGCGCCAAGGAGTTTTACGTTTCTGGACTGCTGTGGCGTTAAATTTCTGGCGAACCCTGCTACTTTCAGTTTTCCTTCGAGCTCCTCGTCGGAAAGTCGTACAGCCTTGGTCGCCTGGTTGTATCCGATAGCTCGCTGATGCGCAGCGCCTAGATGGGCGGTCGCAGCCTCGGTGATTTGGAAGTGCTCGTTGCTTTTGAGCCTGAAGCCCTTCAAGAGGTCCAGTATCTCTGGGCGCAGAGCTAAGAAACTCCACCACGGAACGCTCACAGCGGTCGTGCCCTCCGCGCTGGACTCCTTGGAGGACGAGATGAGCATGTCCTTGGCTATTCCGACCCAGGTACATTTTACGTCAGCCTCGTCCCAGTAGACTACAGCCCTTCGATCGCACTCTCGATAGTCGAATACCAGCACGCTCTCAACCTTCCTTTTCAGCCCGCCAGGCTTCGATTGCCTCCACTCCCAAGCGAATTTGCTCCAGTTGAGCCTTCACTCCGGCGATGGAGCTCTCCGGTCTGAGTCCATGGCCGACGGCGTTCTGGATGAGTGTATTGGCCTTCTTCAATGTTTTAGAGAGGAAGTCGGCTGTCTCGCGCTCCTTGCCTTGTTCGTCCTGTGAGCGAATCACCTCGATCACGACGTCGCGCGCCTTTTTTAGCGACTCCTCGTCCTTGCGCATCTCCGCTACCAGAGCGATTGCAGGAGGAGTCTCAGCGGCCGCGCTGTCTTCCGGTTTCCCGCTACCGAAGGCCATCTCTGCGGCCTCGTCAACTTCCAGCACGGGTAGGGGGAAGGCTTCGGCGAGACCTGTCTTGACGGCTTCCAAATGAACCTTTACCTTGGGAATGACAGCGTAGAGACGCTCTCCCGCGCCGTCTGAGTCGTCGATCAGGGAGAAGGCGGAGTGTTTGATAATCTCTCGGTCACTGGCGGAATCGGTCGCGCTCAGGGCTTTTAGAAGTTCCTGGAAGGCATACTTGTCTCCGCTCACCTCGCTCCATGTGTTGGCCTTGCCACGCGTCTCCAAATATTCGGCGGCTAGGCTGCGCATCGCGAGCAGATCTTCGACTTCGCTCTTCTTCTTTCCGTATAGTTGGCAGAGTTGCGTGGTGCTGAATCCGTGAAGTTTCTGCTTCTGGAGCATCATGGCAGCTTCAGCGTCCCACGTGTAGTCGCTCCGGATATCCTTTTCGATTTGAAGTTTCGCTTCGAGTCTGTCTAGTTCTTGCTCGTCGCAGTGGGGCAGGACCACGACATCGACGTGTCCGAAATGCCCATATTCCTTTCCGTCTTTCTGATAGAGCAGCCGCCAGCAGCAAAGGCGGCGGTTACCGTTGAGAACGAACCCGTTCTCGTCTAGAAGGAGTGGTTCGACCTGCCTGTTCGCCGATATCTCAAATTTGCGCAGAAGGCCTTCCTCCTTGACCATGCCCATAAGGATTTGGTGCTGCGACTGCTGAATGTCTTCCAGTTCGGGATCTCCGGTTTCGAAGAAGTCCGGCTGATAGTCATGGAGTGCGGCGAACTCCTGCTGGGCTGATGCCGTTCTTCCGTTGGAGATACGGTACTTGGGGAGATTGATTGGCACGCGCAGGATGGGCAGAGAAACGGTTCCTCCCTTGAAGTTCTCGACGCGAAACGTTTCGGCGTGAGGCTGGGTCAGAAGCTTCTCGAACTCTTCGCGACGATCAATGAGCGGCCATCCGAAAAAGGATTGCTTCGGCGGTGGAGGGATGACAGACGCAAGGGGCATTTGGATTCCTATTCGAATGCGAAGACGGCTATAGGCATATGGATGACCTTCCGGAATATTTGGAGCTCGGCTATCAGCCGATCCGCGTTGGCGATGTTCTGACCGAGAACTCTAGCGGCCGGAGCTGCCGGAAGGATAAAGGCCGCTGACTTGATCGAGTTCTCCATGTAAAGTTTTTGAAGTTTTAGTATGTCTGCATACATGCGCGACATGTTCCCTCCCGTTTGGATGCACAGCCCGACGTCGTTTTTTTTCGAGGCGATAGTAATCTTCGACGGAGGCTCGACTTGCATCTCTCCCGACCAGCCGGAGTTATCAAGCAGGCGGACAAGCTCCTCCCGAATCTTGGCTGCAGCTCCCTTTTTCACAATGACGTTACAGGATGCAATGGCGCTCTCGATCTCTAGGCGCGCCTTCGCTGGCAGAAGGGTGTCGGCACTTTGATGTGAGAGAGGAGTGAACTTCACGGCTTTTCCTTATTCTCGGCTTCGTTCGTAAGCCTTGTCGGACTTCTGAATGACCGGATTTTACGACATCCAGGTATGGCGTGTGGGTGTAATAATGTTACGAACGTTGCTTCATCTCGCGTTCGACTGCTATACCCCTTTCGGCGAGCTTTCGTCCGGAATGGGTATTTTTGACAGACGGCTGCGCGTGTGGTCATAGAGTGGCTGATCGTGAGGGCGAAAACGAACGGAGCCTTCGTCAGTCAATCGGAGTCGTTCCAGACCGGTTGCTGCGAATCCCTCATCGAGTTCACATCCCCAGAAACGCCGCCCGTGCAAAAGAGATGCGACACCCGAAGATGCTACTCCCGCGAATGGGTCGAACACCAAATCCCCTTCGCGGCTCATCGAGAGAACCAGCCGTTCGATCAGTCCGACGGGAAACTGGCAGGGGTGTTCGGTCTTCTCTACGTGGTTGCTCTTCACGTTCGGGATGTTCCAAACGTCCTCGGGGTTCTTGCCGAGAGGGTTCCCCGAGATCATTCCCTTCTTCGGCCCCTTGAAATGCTTCTTCCCCGGGTATTTAGAGGGAACGCGGACAGGGTCCAGATCAAAGAAGTAGTCGTCGCTCTTCGTATACCACATGACCGTCTCGTATCGTCCCGAGAACCGACGACGACTGTGCAGTCCGTGTCCGAAGTGCCAAATGATGCGATTACGTAGTTGCAGCCTGTGCTTCTTGAAAATCGGCGCAAATTCTATGTCGAGTGGAGATATCTGTCCGTCGTCCACGAAGTTTCCGACCTGCCAGCAGATCGATCCCGTTTTTTTAAGACGTGGGACGATTAGATCGATAATTCGTTCCTGCCACTCGAGGTAGCGAGAGAGGTCTTCCTTAGTTTCGTAGGATTTACCGATGTTGTAGGGCGGGGAGGTAACCACGAGGTCGAATAGTGGTTCTTCGGGCAGTCTCGACAGAAAAAACTCTGAGTCTCCCCGCCATAGAGCTGCTCTTGCGTCGAGGATGTCCTCGGGGGTAGCCCTCTTGGTATCCAGCAGAACGGCCATCTTCTCCTCAGCCTTGGTCGGTCCTTGTTTTTCTGCCATGCAGGCCCTCGCGTCGACTGCGTCTGTCTGAGTTATGATCTGAAGCATTTGTTACCATGAGCCCTTTGCGTCGGCGAAGTCCTGCTCCAGTCCTGCTGCGTCTGTCCAGGGGGCTGTCATGGCCCTTTTGATGGCAGCCTGAGAGGATGGAAGCGTAGTCCGCTACGCTGGGCTGTCTCTGTCGAAAAATATAGTGCCCTGCCAAGTTTTCTCGGAGGGCGGGGAGCACTTGCATTATTTTCGCAGGTAAGTCATGGTTGGCACAACCTGCTACTGAAATGTCCTTTGTTTACTGGATACATTTCTGGCCGCTTCCAATAGATACACGGCCATTCTTTATCGCTCGCCCGGTCGTCTGTTTAGGCCGACTTGCAGCCTTACCACTACCGCTGTGACAGTAGGTCGGCCAATACGGTCAATTATTCATGCATGGCACTCACTTTAACCACGAGGATCGGCAAGGTCTGGTGGAGCCGTGTGCATGGTGAGTGGCTGGCTTTTCTACTGCCTCTAGGATCTATCCAACTTGCTGCTGGCAGACATAGCTCGACCACCATTGCATCATACGGCGGCGCTCTTCCATGTATTCGGCGCGGTTGTAGGCGGCGCGGACCCGGTTTCTTTCGACATGGGCTAGCTGGCGCTCAATGGCATCAGGGTTGAAGCCTTCTTCATTCAGGATGGTGGATGCGGTGGAGCGGAAGCCATGGACATCGGCCTTGCCCTTGAATCCCATGCGATGCAATGCCCTACGCAGCGTTTCCGGCGACATCGGACGGTTCGGGCTGTTGCGATTGGGAAAGATGTGTTCTCGTCCGCCGCTGATGGCTTGTAGCTCGCGCAAGATGGCAAGCGCGTGGTCAGAAAGCGGGACAAGGTGCGGCGCTGCGGATTTCTTGGATTTCTCGGTCAGCTTGCGGTGTTCGGGCGGGATAGTCCACAGCTTGGCGTCAAAGTCGATCTCCTCCCATCTGGCCATGCTCATTTCCCCTACGCGGGTGAAGGTGTGAAGCATCAGTTCCATCATCAGCTTGGTTTGCCGGTTGGAATCCATTTCTTTTAGTGCATGCAGAAACTCGGGCAGCTCATCGCGGTTGAGGGCTTTGCGATGCTCCACTTGCGGCGTCTTCAGTGCGTCCACCAGTGGGGCTGCAGGGTCACTGTCGCAGCGACCTGTCAGAATGGCGAGCCTGAAGATAGACGAGCAACGCTGACGTAAGCGTTTGCAGGTGTCGAGGTTTCCCGCCTTTTCCACGCGGCGCAGAACTTCTAGCAGCTCAAGAGGCTTGATGTCGTTGATGGGCGTTGCGCCGATGTAGGGGAAGATGTGAAGCTCCAGCGAGGTCATCACCCGTTCGGCGTGCTGTTCGCTCCACTCATGTTTTTCTTTGTCATGCCACTCTCCGGCGATGGCTGCAAACGTGTTTTCTGAGGAGAGCTTGGCCGCCAGTTTGTCCGCTTTGCGCTGCGCGCCTGGGTTGATGCCATCGGCCAACAATTTTCGGGCTGCGGCAGCTTTGTCTCTGGCTTCGGCGATTCTCACGGTCGGGTATTTGCCAAGGGCGAGCTTTCCGGCTCTGCCGTTGAAACGGTAGCGAAAGAGCCAGCGTTTGCCCCCTGCGGGGGTGACTTCCAGATACAGTGATTCACCATCTGGAAGCTGGTAAGGCTTATCTTGCGGCTTGGCTTGCTTTACGGCGACATCGGTCAGTGCCATTGGCGTGTACCTTTTCGTTGAGTACCTTTTTCTGTGTACCTTTCGCCCCCTATCTGGGAGGGCTGGCCTGCGTGACGCTCATTTGGACATGGCCGTGATTTCAGACAGGGGAGCGCGTGGGCTGGCTTGGCTGAGAGTCTTGGCCTGTCCCTGGTGATTAAGCGCTGGTTGTGACTAGCTTCCCTGTCGCGGACGATCGCTGCGTGGCGCGGTGTGTATGTACTTCCCAAGCATGAGTAGGGTTGCAAAAGGTACTAGAGGTATTGTGTACCTTTTTTGGGGAGGTTTGCTAGAGGGTACGCCAAAAGGTACACAGATATGGTGGATGACACTGTATGTCGCTGGACGCTATTGGACAAAGAAAAACCCGCAAAGCCTTATCTGGTAAGGGTTTTCTGGACTTTCTTGGACTGCTTTGGAAGTGTGGGTGGCGCCCCCGACAGGAATCGAACCTGTAACTGCCCCTTAGGAGGGGGCCGTTATATCCATTTAACTACGGAGACGCTTTGGAAAACTGGGCGGCGCCTAGGCGCTGCGGTCCACCGACAGGCGGGCCAGCTCGATCAGGGCCTGGCGGGTTTCCGATTCGGGAATGCTGTGCAAGGAGGCAATGGCCTGTTCGGCCATCTTCACAGCTTCATTCTTGGCATATTCCAGTGCGCCGCAGGATTGTACCGCATTCAAAACGTCGTGGAAACGGTCGCGGTTGGCGTGTTCCAGCGCTTCGCGCACCAGCGTGGCCGCCTCCGGGCTGCCGTTGCGCATGGTGTAGATCAGGGGCAGCGTCGGCTTGCCTTCGGCTAGGTCGTCGCCCAGGCTCTTGCCTATGGTTTCGGCGTCGCCGCTGTAGTCCAGCACGTCGTCGATGATCTGGAAGGCGGTGCCCAGGTACATGCCGTAGTCGGCCATGGCCTGCACCTGTTCCGGGGCGGCGCCGGAGATCAGCGCGCCGACGCGGGCGGCGGCTTCAAACAGCTTGGCCGTCTTGTACTGGATCACCTTCAGGTAATCGTCCTCGCTGACGTCGGTGTTGCCGATGTTCAAGAGTTGCAGCACTTCGCCTTCGGCGATGATGTTGGTGGCTTCGGCCATCACTTCCAGGATGTCCATGCTGCGCGTGGTCACCATCATCTGGAAGGCGCGGGTATAGAGAAAGTCGCCCACCAGCACGCTGGCGGCGTTGCCGAACAGCGCATTGGCGGTTTTGCGGCCGCGGCGCAGGTCGGATTCGTCCACCACATCGTCGTGCAGCAGCGTGGCGGTGTGGATGAACTCTATCATCGCGGCGAGTTCAAACAGGTGCGCGCCCTGGTAGCCCAGCGCGCGGCCCGACAGCAGGGTGAGCGCCGGGCGCAGGCGCTTGCCGCCGGCGGATATGATGTACTCCGCCACTTGGCGGATCAGTACGACATCAGAGTGCAGGCGGTCGCGGATGACGCGATCTACCGTCTGCATGTCAGCGGCTATCAGGGTTCGGAAAAGCGGGGTGGACACGTTTTCAACCAGTTTAATCGTTGCGATGGGTACGCCAAAGTGCGGAATCTTACCAGAAAAGCCCCCGCAGCCGCCATGCTGCCGTGTTTGCCGCATAAGTCGATGAAATTATTGACAAGTTGAGTGCGGGCACGTATAGTCTCGCGTTCCCTTGCGCATCAGGTGCGGGGATTCAATATTCAGGAGCTCATGCGAATGTATGCGGTCATAAAAACCGGCGGCAAGCAGTACAAGGTTGCCATCGGTGAAAAACTTAAAGTAGAACAGATACCTGCAGACATCGACAGCCAGATCGTACTTGAAGAAGTGCTGATGATTGCTGACGGTGAACAGGTTGTTGTAGGCGCCCCGCTGGTAGCCGGCGCCACCGTCAAGGCTACCGTGGTTGCCCATGGTCGTGGCGACAAGATCCGCATCTTCAAGATGCGTCGTCGTAAGCACTACCAGAAGCATCAGGGTCATCGTCAGAACTTCACCGAAATCCGCATCGACGCGATTTCGAAGTAAGGATAAACAGTCATGGCACACAAAAAAGCAGGCGGTAGCTCCCGCAACGGTCGTGACTCCGAAGCCAAACGCTTGGGCGTTAAGGTTTACGGCAGCGAACTGATTCCGGCAGGTTCCATCATCGTGCGTCAGCGCGGCACCAAGTTCCACGCTGGCGAAAACGTCGGCCAGGGCAAGGACCACACCCTGTACGCGAAGGTTGATGGCTACGTTGAATTCACCGTTAAGGGCGCGCATCAGCGCAAGACCGTTAACGTGGTTCCGTACACCGGCGTAGACGGCGAATAATTTTCGCTTTCTGGCACCCGAGAAAGCCCTATCCTTCGATAGGGCTTTTTTCATACCCGAGGGGCAAGGCGTGAGGGTTGGATGGCTCCAATCCTGACGCCTGACTCCTCGCTAGACAGAGGTTTTGAGCAATGAAATTCATCGATGAAGCCCGGATTGAAGTGATGGCCGGACGCGGCGGCAATGGCGTCGCCAGCTTCCGCCGCGAAAAATTCGTGCCGTTTGGCGGCCCGGATGGCGGCGACGGCGGCAAGGGCGGCAGCGTGTACGCGGTGGCCGACGAGAACGTCAACACCCTGGTGGAGTTCCGCTTCGTCAAGAAATACCTGGCGCAGCACGGCGAGCGCGGCCGCGGCGCCGATTGCTACGGCAAGGGCGGCGACGATATCGAGCTGAAGATGCCGGTAGGCACCGTGATCACCGACCACGACACCGGCGAACTGGTGGCGGATCTGACGCACCACGGCCAGCGCGTGATGATCGCCAAGGGCGGCAAGGGCGGCCTGGGCAACATCCACTTCAAGTCGTCCACCAACCGCGCGCCGCGCCAGTGCACGCCGGGCGAGGATGGCGAGCAGCGCACCCTGAAGCTGGAGCTGAAGGTATTGGCCGATGTGGGCCTGCTGGGCATGCCCAACGCCGGCAAGTCCACCTTCATCCGCGCGGTGTCCGCCGCGCGTCCCAAGGTGGCGGACTATCCGTTCACCACGCTGCATCCTAATCTGGGCGTGGTGCGGATGGACGATACCCGCAGCTTCGTGATCGCCGACATTCCGGGCCTGATCGAAGGCGCGGCCGAAGGCGCCGGCCTGGGCCATCGTTTCCTGAAGCACCTGCAGCGCACCGGCCTGCTGCTGCACGTGGTGGACATCGCCCCGTTTGACCCGAACGTGGACCCGGTGCGCGAGGCGCGCGCCATCGTCGACGAACTGAAGAAGTACGACGAGGAACTGTACAGCAAGCCGCGCTGGCTGGTGTTGAACAAGGTGGATATGTTGCCGGAGGACGAACGCGAGCTGACCGTGTCCGCCTTCCTCAACGCCTACGGCTGGCCGCAGACGCAGCCGGACGATTCCTTCGGTTTCGACATCAAGGCGCCGCGCGTGTTCACCATCTCCGCGCTGAACCACGAAGGCACCCGCGAGCTGACCTTCGCCATCATGTCCTATCTGGACGTGGTGCGCGCGGAGGCGCGCAAGGAAGCAGAGGCGCTGCAGCAGCAGGCCGCTGCCGCCAAGCAGAAGCTGATCACGCCGGAAGCGCCGACGGTAAGCGAGGGTGACCAGGCGTAACGAAAACGCAAGGTTTTCATGGTATGGAAGACGGGCTGGAGGCATATCCAGCCCGTTTTTTTATTCAATTTGGGCAAAATGTGGGGTTTTGACCGATTTTCGCTCATTTTCGTCGCTTTGTTGTACACCGATCTTTTCACGCGCCGTTACTTCACAAGTCAATTGGATGTTGTATTTTGTCCTCAGGGGAAAACGCCAAACCAGCCGCCGGTTTGAAGGACTCCGTGGCACGGAATCTGCTTAGCTTGGCTGCATATGCCCGGTAAATGATTGCGGCATAGCAAGAAAATCCGTCTTGCTAGACAAATTGCTCTAACTATATAACATGGTGCAGCCAAGCCTTAGACCTGGAACAGACTCTTGGCCTGGCCGAATCACGAGCAGTTTGCAGTTCCGTTCCGGGCGCTGGGGTGCCTGGGTGACAAAATGCCGGCGTTCTCGCCGGTCGACGAAACAAGAGTTCGCATTGCTTTGATGAGGAGAATCGCATGAAGAAGGCACTTGCTGCGCTGGCTATCGGCCTGATGGCCGCCTCCGTGGGCGCTTACGCCAAGGACTGGAAGGAAATCCGCTTTGGCGTGGACGCCAGTTACGCGCCGTTTGAATCCAAGGCCGCCAATGGCCAAATCGTCGGCTTCGACATCGACCTGGGCAACGAGATCTGCAAACGCCTGAAGGCCAAATGCGTGTGGGTGGAAAACGATTTCGACGGCATGATTCCGGCGCTGAAGGCCAAGAAGTTTGACGGCGTGCTGTCGTCGATGTCGATGACCGAGGCGCGCATGAAGGAAATCGCCTTCTCCGCCAAGCTGTTCAATACCCCGACCCGCATGGTGGCCAAGGCTGGTTCCGGCCTGATGCCGACCCCGGCTTCGCTGAAGGGCAAGCGCGTGGGCGTGGAGCAGGGCACCATCCAGGAAGCCTACGCCAAGAAGCACTGGGCCCCGGCCGGCGTGGAAGTGGTTCCGTACCAAAACCAGACCCTGGTGCTGGCCGACCTGAGCGCAGGCCGCCTGGACGCCTCGCTGCAGGACGCGGTGCAGGCCGACATGGGCTTCCTGAAGAAGCCTGAAGGCAAGGGCTTCGCCTTTGCCGGCGCCAACCTGGTCGATCCGCAAACCCTGGGCGAAGGCGCCGGCATCGGCCTGCGCAAGGAAGATACCGATCTGAAGGCCGCCATCGACAAGGCCATCGCCGGCATGCTGAAGGACGGCACCTACAAGAAGATCGAGAAGAAATACTTCACCTTCGACGTGTACGGCGGCTGATGCCGCCAGCGGGCGGGCGGCGCGGCCGCTCGCCCTATGTAGTGATGCGCCCCGCTTTGCCGGGGCGTATTGATCTGGAGGGCCGCTTTCCATTCGGCAATATAAGCTGAAGGATACGGCCGCTCGACAAGGGGAACACAATGTTTCTGGATGGATTCGGTCCCATTATCTGGCAGGGGACCCTGGTGACGCTGGAGTTGTCGGTGCTGTCGCTGCTGCTCGCCTTCGTCATCGGCCTCTTTGGCGCGGGCGCCAAGCTGTCGCACAATCCCGTGCTGGGCGGGATTTCCACCGTGTACACCACTTTGGTGCGCGGCGTGCCCGATCTGGTGCTGATGCTGTTGATTTTCTACAGCCTGCAGATCGGCATGAACAAGATCACCGAGGGGATGCATATCGACCAGATTAATCTGGACCCGTTCGTGTCCGGCATCGTCACCTTGGGCTTCATCTACGGCGCCTATTTTACCGAGACGCTGCGCGGTGCCTTCCTGTCCGTGCCCAAGGGGCAGATTGAGGCCGGCATCGCCTATGGCATGACCGGCTGGCAAGTGTTCCATCGCGTGCAATTCCCGCAGATGATGCGCTTTGCGCTGCCGGGCATTTCCAATAACTGGCAGGTGATGCTGAAGGCCACCGCCCTGGTGTCCATCATCGGCCTGGCCGATGTGGTGAAGGCCTCGGTGGATGCCGGCAAGAGCACCTACAAGGTGTTCTTCTTCACGCTGGTGGCCGGGGCGATCTACCTGCTGCTGACCACGCTGTCCAACTTCGTGCTGATGTGGCTGGAGCGCCGCTATTCTATGGGTGTGCGGGAGGCGGACCTATGATCGACATCATCCAGCAATTCTGGAAGACCTTTCTGTGGAGCGATGGCTACCACCTGTCCGGCCTGGCTGTTACCATGTGGCTTTTGGTGCTGTCGGTAGGTTTCGGCTTTATCGCGTCGGTGCCGCTGTCGGTGGCGCGGGTGTCCAAGATCAAGTGGCTGTCGCGCCCGGTGTGGCTGTACACCTACGTGTTCCGCGGCACGCCGCTGTATGTGCAGCTGCTGTTCTTCTACAGCGGCATGTACAGCCTGGACGTGGTGCGCGAGGTGGGCTTCCTGAACCACTTCTTCCGCGAAGGCTACAACTGCACCATTCTGGCGTTTGCGCTGAATACCTGCGCCTACACCACGGAGATCTTCGCCGGCGCCATCAAGGCCACGCCGTATGGCGAGATCGAAGCCGGCCGCGCCTATGGCATGAGCAACTTCACGCTGTACCGCCGGGTCATCATCCCGTCTGCCTTGCGCCGCGCGCTGCCGGCGTACAGCAACGAGGTGATCCTGATGCTGCACGCCACCACCGTGGCCTTTACCGCCACCGTGCCGGACATCCTGAAGGTTGCGCGCGACGTCAACGCCGCCACATACGACTCCTTCAACGCGTTCGGCCTGGCCGCGCTGCTGTACCTGAGCATCACCTTTATCCTGGTCGGCTTGTTCCGCAAGGCCGAAGCGCGCTGGCTTGCTTACCTGCGCCCGACCAAGAGCTGAAACACTGGGGAATCATTTAGATGGACAAGCTGACTATCAGCAACATTCACAAGAGCTACGGCGATCACGAAGTTCTGAAAGGCATCTCGCTGAAGGCCAAGGCCGGCGACGTGATCAGCATCATCGGCTCGTCCGGTTCGGGCAAGAGCACCTTCCTGCGCTGCATCAATTTCCTGGAAAAACCGAATCAGGGCAGCATCGCGCTGAACGGCGAGGAAATCCGCCTGGCCAAGGACAAGCGCGGCGAGCTGATCCCGGCCGACCAGAAGCAACTGCAAACCATGCGCACCAAACTGGCCATGGTGTTCCAGCACTTCAATCTGTGGGGCCATATGACGGTGCTGGAAAACGTCATCGAGGCGCCGGTGCATGTGTTGGGCCTGTCGCGCGACGAAGCTCTCACCCGCGCCAAGAAATACCTGGCCAAGGTGGGACTGGACGAGCGCGCCCAGGCCAAGTACCCGGCCCACCTGTCCGGCGGCCAGCAGCAGCGCGTGGCCATTGCCCGCGCGCTGGCGATGGAGCCGGAAGTGATGCTGTTCGACGAGCCGACCTCGGCACTGGACCCGGAACTGGTGGGCGAAGTGCTGAAGGTGATGCAGGCGCTGGCCGAGGAAGGCCGCACCATGATCGTGGTGACGCACGAAATGGGTTTCGCCCGCAACGTGTCCAATCACGTGATGTTCCTGCACAAGGGGCTGGTGGAAGAGGAAGGCCATCCGGACGAGGTGTTCGGCAATACCAAGAGCGAACGGTTGAAAGCTTTCCTGTCGGGTAGTCTAAAGTAAAACTATCCCTGCCAAGGGGGAAGGAAACCCGCCGGAGTCGTCAGCCGGCGGGTTTGTTTTTGGCTATGTCCCAATTACAAGTTGGTAACTACACTGAAGTAAGCCTCTCACCAGGAGCGTGATGATGGATACCCAGTCGTTTCAACGCCTGCTTGCCCAGCTAGATACCCTTAGCCGCAAACAGAGAGCCACCCTCCAGCACGCACTAGAAGCTCATTCCCGGTATGACGTACTCGCCGACTCCCTTCCTGACCTAATCGCCTGCCCGCATTGCGCAGCCCCCGCCGAGCAACTCATCGGTTGGGGCTGGCAGCGAGGCTTGCGCCGCTACCGCTGCAAAGCCTGCCTGCGTACCTGCAACGCCCTGTCTGGCACGCCCCTGGCCCGTTTGCGCCAGGCCGAGCGCTGGCTCGACTATGGCGCAGCCCTGATTCAGGGGCTGACAGTCCGTGC